>NZ_JBFUHV010000311.1:0-5217 GCF_056402215.1 Rhodococcus sp. P4_B6
ACCGGGACACTTCTCCTCGGTGCTGGTCCCGCCAGTGCCGCGGAACCGGTTCTGGCGCCGACCATCACCGCCGACGCGGACGGGCTCGTCGTCCGCGCCACCGTCACCAACCCGAACCCCGGCCCGCTGACATACCCGGGGATCGAGTGCTTCCCGCAACTGACCGACCACCAGGACACCGGCGGCGACATGCCATGGATGTGGCCGACCCTGCCCCAAGCCAGCGTCCCCGGTTTCGGCGCATCCATCGGTGAGACCAAACAATTCCTCATCACCGTGCCCCACACCGGGGACTACACCGTCGAGGCCTATTGCTGGCTCCAAGGCGACGTGCAATCCGCCGCCGGCAGCGACAAATTCACCCTCACCGTCGACGGGAGCACCACACCGCAACCAGAACCCGAACCCACCCGACCGGGACTGCCATTCTTCGGCAGTTGACAGCCCTGCCCCATGCTCAGGTCTCAGCGCTGAGAGACCGAGACTCGTGACCAGTTCGGACTCGAACGTGCCCTGCTGGCGGGTCTGTCGAGCCCCGGTATCGCGGTGGAGCGCCGCATCATGGTGCTAGTTGGCCGACTGCCAGCGCATCTTGCCGTCTTTTGCTGTCGCGCACACCATCGGCTTGCCGGTGCTGGAGACGCCGGTTCCGCCGGAGCAGAACGATCCCGGGTGTACCGTCGCCGGCCCCGAGGACGCCGGCGGCGTGTACGCGGGCGGCGGAGGCACATACGCGGGCGTGGTCACCACCGGTGGCGGGACGTAGGCCGGCGTCGTGGCCGCCGGCGGCGGGATGTAGGCCGGCGTCGTGGTCACCGCGACCGGCGTGGTCGACGGGGCGGCAGGAGCAAGACGAACCGACGATGTCGCCGACGCAGCCCCCGAGGCCGAGACGGACGTCGTCATCCGGGTCGTACTGGTCGCCGCGGTCGTGCTGGTTGCGACGACACTGGCGGGTGCCGGCTTTGCCTGCTCACTGTTGTTGGTGAACGCGCCGACCGCGATAACGCCCACCACGGCCGCACCGGCGACCCAGGGCCATTTCTTCCGCTTCGTCCCGCTGCTGCCCGGCCCCTGAGACACTGTGGTCTGATCGCCGGTCGGGACGCGGGGCTGGGTGTGCCCGGTCCACTGCGCACCGTCCCAGTAGCGCAGCGAGTTCTGGGGATCCTCCGGATCGGGCTGCCAGGACGCGGGAATTGTCATAGGGGCATTGATAGCAGACGAACCGGACACCCAAAGTACCGGCGTCTACCATGTCATTCGCCTGAACGACACTGCCACCGAGAGAAATTGAGTCTCAGGCTGTGCGTGAATCGCGGACTGCGGGAGGGACGCAGCCGCGACGCACCCCCGATAAACCTGAACGGGCACTCCGCCGCGTGATTCTCAGTTCTCCCGTTGAGGGGCCCTTCGCCGCCAGCGTAGGAGCGCCGCGGGATCCGACGTCGATGCCCCACTTACTGCATGCTCGCCCTGCCCCGGCCGACGACTGTATATCAGATGAATGACATTGAAGGGGTGAAGCATTCGCCGATCGACGAGCTATACGCGGGACCTGGTATGAGTACGCAGGACACATACACTTGAGGAGATCCCATGAAGACCCCCGTCACACTTGTCCTCGCACTGTTCGCGGCCACGCTGCTGCTGTTCCACCCCGCTGCAACACCCTCAGCCAACGCGCAGCCCCACGTCGAGGCGCCCGTGTCAACGCAGCAGAGCGCCGACAGCCCCGCTACATCCGTGTTCGCACTGCCCGCAACAGATGTAGCCTTGCCGCCCGGCGACACCGTAGAACTGCGAACCGGTGTCGGCGCAGCGATCGGTGGCGTGCTCGGCGGTATCGCTGGGCTCCCCTTCTTCGTCGTCGGCGCGGTACCCGGCGCGATCATCGGCGCTGTCATCGGGGGCGCTATCGGCTACGCATCGCACGGAATCGCGACGACCTACGCGGGCTGACACCCAATCCAGTCCCGGGCAGACTGGCGGCACTCGTCGTCGTTTCGATTCGGCCACCTCGTCAGGTGTGCGAAGCCACCAGAGGCGAAGTGCGTTCGGTGCCTGGCCTGGAGAGGTCGTGTGGTCCGAAGAACTGTCCGGTCGGGATCACGTGCGGGAAGGGGCGACAGGCGGAAATGCAGTCCGCCTCGTTCTTGACCACCTCGTCGCACCTGTCTTTTCAGACTGCGCGATCTGTCTCTTCTATGTCTGGTGTCGTCCTCACCGGTCGATCCCGCCGTCAGTTCTAATGGCGTTGTCGTTGGAACCTTCAGGAGCACAATGCCCACCTCCGGTCAGCAGTACCCTTCGGCCTCCGAGAAGAACTTTCGCGAACTCGAGTCCCTGTCCGAACACGACGATGCCGTGGCAATTCTGCGCGAGTACCTCGACACCGCCATCGCGAACGCAGCGGCGACGCAGCAGGAAGCGTGGGCGGTCAGCTGCCTGCCGACCACCAACAGGACCGGCGAGAGCCGCCGGTTGTTCACGGTCAACGTCGGCGCCATCGAGACCTACTACCTGTGCCTGGTGAAGGACGAAGACGGGCCGTTCCTGAGTGGCACAGTGTTCGTGACGCAATCGATCCTCGAAAAGGCTGCCGGGCGTCCCGTTGCGTTACTGCAGGACCAGTACGACGCCCTGGAGTTCGAGACGCCGGTTCACCGGGCAGCCGGTGGTGATGCCGTCGCAGTCAGTTGGATCGACGATGACATCAGCCTCGACCAGTTCGCCGAACTGCCACTGGACGCGGCAGCCAGGGACCTCGCGGGCCGGCTCGCCGCGGCAGGACCGTGCAACTACGCCCGCTACCACAATCCGTGGCTGGCGCAGGCCGCGCTTTCCCTCACGCCGGATCTCGCCTCATGACCCACATCGACCCCACAGGCCGAAGACCCTGTTGGTCGCGGGGCGACCGCCGCTCGAAGGTGCATCACCGCATGCGGAATGTATGTCGCGTGAATGACACAGGTGCACCGTCTTTCTCGGATACCCGTGTCCGGACTGCGTGTCAGCATGCCCAGCGGTGAACACGTAGCGCCGAGGAAGTAGCGTCACGCTGGATCCGGGCCGGCGATCGGGCGGACGAGGAACTCGAGGGGGACCCATGACGGCGTATCGATCCCGGCTCCGGCACAAGGCCACGCGGACGCTCGTGCGCGTGGCCTTGTGCGCGACCGTCGGCATTACTGGAACCGTGCTCTGCGCGCCCACAGTCTGGTCGGCTCCGACCGAAACCTATGCGGTCACGGCCACGATCCCGGTCAACGGGCTGGCAGAAGGAATCGCCATCTCCCCGGACGGCTCGCGGGCCTACGTCACCCACGGCGACGACGGCGCGCCCGGGCAGCTGTCAGTCATCGACACCGCCACCAAGACGGTCCTCAACACCGTCGCGGTTGGGAACTTCCCCGTCGGCGTCACCGTCTCCCCCAACGGCCAGACCGTGTACGCCGGCAGCAACGGCGACGACACCGTCTCCGTCATCGACACAACCACTTTCGCCGTCACCGCAACGATCCCCGTCGGCGACGGCCCACTCGGCGTCACCGTCACCCCTGACGGGACCAAGGTTCTCGTCGCCAGCCAGTTCGACGGCCACCTCACGATCATCGACACGGCCACCAACACCGTGAGCAACACACTCGCACTGGGAGGGACGACAATGTTCCTCGCCGTCTCCCCCGACAGTCGAACCGCCTACGTCACCGACAGTTCCGGCAACGCGATCGACGTCGTTGACATCGCCACCGGCACGGTGGCGGCCAGAATCCCCGCCACCGGATCACCGCTTGCCATCGACATCACCGACAACGGTCGCACGCTGTATGTCACCGGGATGGACGGGTTCAGCGCTGGTTCGGTGTCCGTCATCGACACCGCAACCCGCGCCGTCACCGCGACCATTCCCGTTGCGGCAGCCGCGGGCGGCATCGACGTCGCACCCGACGGACACACCGCCTATATCGCCCACAGCACTCCCACCAACGCAGTCACCGTCATCGACACCGCCACCCGAACCGTCACCGCTACCGTCCCCATCACCGAGAACGGCCAACTCATCGCCGTCACACCCAACAGCGCCGACGCCTATGTCACCAGCCAGTACGACACCGTCTCCGTCGTCTCCAAAACAGCCACCCCCACCGACCCGCCGACCACCACACCACCCACCCCACCCGGCACCGGATCACTCGGAACCATCTTCGGGAGCTGACCCGGGCCGAGTCCCCGACAGGGACCCTCCACGTCCAACCCTCCCCGCTGGGTCCGGCAACGACTGCATTGCCAATCTGAGGTACTCCGGCGCCGCGGGAAGCACCGGTTCCCGGCGTGGGTCGAGATGCCGTCGTGCGGCCACCCGCGGAGACTCGAAATCGACCGAGATCCGCGAAGACAATCGGGCACCGCCCGCAGTGCCACGCCCAACCCAGGGGCGAACAGACCGGCCCCTCCCAGCGTGCCCCCTCGAGGCGACCCTGTGAGCGGCAACCCAGTCAGCACACTCGACGTCATTGGCGCGCCACCCCGTCGCACACCCTCGGGGGTGCGAACTCGTGTCGGCCATGCCCTCGAAACCGCTGCGAGCCAATACAAATACCCCGTTGGTGGTTATAGCCCGCGAGAAAGGGCACCATCGCCGGCGAGAGCCGACCGGGTCCAGCACAGTTGCACCGATACGAGACCCGCCGGGCCGCGTCTGTTCCTGCATCAATACCTGCTACTGAGGTGACGGCGCCTACTGGCCACCTCCACCAATCCCGCCTGCGATGCGGTACAACGATGTCGTCGAAAGCCCTGGCATTGCCGACATCCCACCGGCGACAGCCCTCCGCGAGGTCGCGCGCGGTACGGCGACGCTCACGACGGAGATCACGAGCATGACCCTCACCGTCGTAGCACAGCGCACACGAGCAAATCCCGGTGCCCGTGTACGCGAAAACCCAGAAGCACCTCGTTGCGGACAACCAGGCCCGACCTCCCTCAAACCGGTCAGGGAGGTCGCAGACGTCATGGCAATCGGCGTGCCACGGTTCAACAGAAAGTTCGCCACGAAGAAGACGAACCCAAACAGGAGAATGTGCATCGGTACGGGACAAGGCAGTGCCTTCCAGCGCTCATGCGCCCCGGCCCGCTACCCCCGAATGAGGACGGACCGGGGCGGCGATAGGAGCACCGCATCCCTCGCCCGCCGAAGCGGGCGTCGCCATCCAC
>NZ_JBFUHV010000312.1:0-5182 GCF_056402215.1 Rhodococcus sp. P4_B6
AGGCCTGCTCGTAGGCGGCCAGGTGCGCGAGCTTGTCCGCCGGGGCGAATGAGCGTCGGCGTGGTCCGTCGGAACGTGGGTGGGAAGACTCCATGTGACCATTGTCCCCGGCTACGGCCAGGCTGGAAATTGTCATTGTCGGGTTGATCCGTATCTCGCCCTGCAGGCGGGGTTGCTGTGAACCGTTGGACTCAACTCAGCCTGACACGCAGGGCGCCGCCGATCCGCCCTGATGGCCGCAGCACTCCTCGTCACCGGCGCTGCCACCGCCTGCACCTCGAGCGCGGCTGGCAGTGCGGGCGCGAACTGTGACACAACCACATACGACGGCGCGATCGCCGCCTACACAAGCGGCGACGTCATAGGCAAAGGCCCTAACGGTGAAATCTCCGTACCGGCAACATCCATCGAACTCACCGACGCCGAAGTAGCCCAAGTCCGCGCCATGAACGCCACCGCAGCGGTCGTAATGCACTTCTCCGGCGACAGCTGGAGCAACGCCCAGGTCGACGCACTCAAGGCCGAATTCGACAAACTAGGCATCCGAATCGTTGCCCAGACCGACGCCCAGGCCGACCCCGCCAAACAATTTTCCGATATCGAGACCGCGCTCTCGGCGAAACCGAACGTCATGGTATCGATCCCCTCCCTCGACCCCATCGCGCTTGCGCCCGCCTATCGAAAGGCCGCAGACGCCGGCGTCAAAATCGTCTTTATGGAGAACCCCGCCAAGAACTTCCAACCGGGACAGGACTACGTCGCCGTCGTCGCCACCGACAACTACGGGGCCGGCGTTCTCGGCGCACACCAATTGGCGAAAGCGCTCTGCGGCAGAGGTGAAGTGGGCGTGATCTACCACGGCGCACAGGCGCCGACGAACGTCCTGCGCGAACAGGGCTTCACCGAAACGGTCGAGAAGAACTACCCCGACATCGACATCGTCGAAAACAAGGGCCTGCTGGGCCCGGACTGGAAAGGCGAAGGTAACTCGAACGTCAACGCGTGGCTCACTAAACACCCGCGGCTGGGCGGCGTGTGGTGCTTCTTCGACGCCCCCTGTGAGGGCGCCATCGACGCCGCACGCGCCTCAGGACGCGACGACCTCGCCGTCACGACAGTGGACTTGGGAAACAACGTCGCCATCGACATGGCACAAAACGGATTCGTCAACGGGATCGCCGCCGCGCAACCGTACGACCAGGGTGCCGTCGAGGCGAAGCTTGCAGCCTACGCGCTGCTTGGCAAACYAGCCCCGGCCTTCGTCGAGCTTCCCTCCCTCCCTGTCACTCGCGACAATCTAGTCGACTCATGGAAGTCCCTGTATCACTCGGACGCCCCCAGTGACCTCCAGCAAGCCCTGGACAGCAGCCGATGAATACCACGGAGAATGCATCGATCGCGGTCTCCATGCGGGACATCCACAAATCCTTCGGCAAGGTGGAAGTTCTGCGAGGTGTCGATTTCGAACTGCGCCAGGGTGAAGTCCACGCCCTGCTCGGCGGCAACGGTGCGGGAAAATCGACACTGATGAAGATCCTGCAAGGCGTTCACCGCGCCGATGCCGGGGACATCATCATCGACGGGCGGCCAATGGACTTCCAATCACCGTCGGATGCGACAGCAGCCGGCATCGGCATGGTATTCCAAGAATTCAGCCTCATCCCGAGCCTCTCGGTCGCGCAGAACATTTTCCTCGGTCGCGAACCCCACAAGTTCGGACTAATCGACGACGGAGCCCTGAACCGACAGGCGAGCACACTGCTCGACCGCATGGGCGCCGACATCGACCCGCAAAGCCTGATGGGAGATCTCCCAGTCGGGTACTGGCAACTCAYCGAGATCGCCAAGGCGCTGAGTATGCAAGCACGTGTCCTCATCATGGACGAGCCGACCGCCAGCCTTCCGTATTCCGAGGTCGAAGCACTGTTCACCCTTATCGGCAGGCTGAAAACACAGGGCATCTCGATCGTGTACATCAGCCATCGAATGGCCGAAATAGCACGCGTAGCCGATCGCCTGAGCATCATCCGCGACGGCCGCAGGGTCCTCACCGACGACGTGCACGCAGTCTCGCCCGAACGAGTGGCCGAATCCATCGTTGGTCGAGAGATCTTGCACGGCTTCACCAGAACCAAGCGAAACGCTGACACCCGTCCTGAGATCACACTGTCCGTCGAGAACCTCAGCGCGGGAAACCGTCTCGACAACGTCTCGTTCCAAGTGTCCGCCGGCGAGGTCGTCGGAATCGCCGGCCTGATCGGAAGCGGACGAACAGAATTGGCACGATGTTTATTCGGCATCGACCGAAGCGACTCAGGTCGGATAGTGCTCGACGGCAAACCCATCCGCCCCCGTCGGCCACTCGACGCCATCAGATCGGGCGTCATGCTCGTACCCGAGGACCGTCAATCACAAGGCCTCGTACGCGAACATTCCGTACGGACCAACCTGCTTCTGCCCAGCCTCTCGCGACTGACCCGGGGGCCGTTCATCGACGACAGCAGAGGCCGTGACCTCTGCGCAGACCTCGCACAGAGGCTCGGGATTCGCGCCACMGCCATCGATCAGCCAGTTGGCCGACTGTCTGGCGGAAACCAGCAAAAGGTCGTCATCTCAAAGTGGCTAGGCCTCGGCGAGATGGGAGTCCCACCGCGGGTGTTGATACTCGACGAACCCACCACGGGCGTCGACATCGCCTCCAAAACCGACATCATGCAATTGGTGCTCGACCTCGCTGACGCCTGCACCGCGATCATTCTCATCTCTTCCGAGCTCGAGGAACTCCTCGCCGTCGCCGACCGTGTCCTCGTCATGCGACGAGGACGAATCGACGCCGACTTCGACCGCGACGACATCCCCGACGAAGAGTCGCTCCAGCTCGCCATCCAAGGAGTGTGAACACATGCCCACCAAATCCAACGCCGCGAAAGCCGCGACGCTAACCACCACGTCACAAACCCAGGAGCCTCCTAGCGCAGGTACCGCACTCCCTGAACCTGGACGGCCCAGCTTCGCCTCACGATTCGGCGACCTGGAGTGGCGCGATTTCGCCATCTACATCGGTTTCGTCGTGGTCTTCCTGCTATTCGCAGTCTTCCTGCGGGACGACGGATTCCTGCTGAGCAACAACCTGCTCAACATTGTCAGACAGACCGCCATCATTGCCGTCATGGCGGTAGCTGGAACCTTCGTGATCGCCGCCGCCCAGATCGATCTATCGATCGGATCCGTTGCAGGACTGTCCAGTGTCGTCACTGCCATGACCATCTCGTCGACCGGCAGCGTTCTGCTCGGAGTGTTGGCCGGACTCGGCACCGGCGTGGTGGTAGGCTCCGTCAACGGAGGCCTCGTCGCTGTCCTGGGCTTGCCGTCCTTCTTGGTGACCCTCGCAATGCTGGGCATCGCCGCCGGAGTTGCGCAATGGATCTCAAACTTTCAGCCGGTGCCCATCCTGAACAAGGCCTTCACCAACCTGTTCGGCTCCGGAGA
Source organism: Rhodococcus sp. P4_B6 (assembly GCF_056402215.1). Taxonomy (NCBI): domain Bacteria; kingdom Bacillati; phylum Actinomycetota; class Actinomycetes; order Mycobacteriales; family Nocardiaceae; genus Rhodococcus; species Rhodococcus sp. P4_B6. The sequence continues at coordinate 3,490 of NZ_JBFUHV010000312.1, forward strand.
CTTCGGACCTGTTCCCGCACTCCTGCTCTGGGCCGGTCTCTTTGTCCTCACCGGCGTGGTGGTGATGAATAAGACGACATTCGGGCGCCAGGTACTGGCCGCCGGAGGCAATGACACCGCAGCACGCTTCACCGGCGTCCGCACCAAACGAATCACCTTTTACGTGCTGCTGATCTCGGCCATCGTCGCGAGTGTCGCCGGAATGCTCTACGCCGGACGCCTTCAGTCGGGTCGGTATCAATGGGGCTCCGGCGACGAACTCTCCGTCATCGCTGCCGTTGTTCTGGGAGGAACCAGCCTCTTCGGTGGATACGGCCGGGTCATAGGCTCGGCGATCGGAGCAGTCTTCATCGGGCTCATCAACAATGGACTGATTCTCGCGGGACTGGACGTGAGCCAGCAGATCATTATCCAAGGCGTCATCATCATCATTGCCGTCGCACTTGCGAAAAAGAAGTGAACCACCCACCCTCGGTACCTCGGAACGCGATAAACGGGCCGTTCATCAGGGATACACCACTACTCCGGGTCGTCGTCCATATCCCGTCGAATGTCGCGAACGTCGTGTAACACCAGCATCATTAGCGAACACCCCCAGGACGAGGTGATGACCATATGGACGCGGATGTTCTGATCGAGTTGACGGCGCTTTCCGTCACTCGACCCCCTCCCGGCGCGAGTGTCGAGGCCATGGCCGCATGGCACGAAGCGCAATCACGCCAGTATGAGTACAACTCGGTGCGAGCAGGACAGGACGGAACCCGCGACAGCGCCCGCGCCGCACGAGCGCACCAGCGGTCACTGCAGTTGCTCCGCGACTCGGCGCGATAGCTCCGCCGAAGACCTGGCATCACCAGCGTCATGGCGTCGCATCACCTCGATCCTCACAGCGGTGGTGCGCCGCGCGCCAATAGAAACGCAGAGCGCTCGGGGCCCTGCCTCGAACAACGTTAAAGGCCTGATGTTTCGACGATGGGTGATGACCTGAAGATGTGGCTCATCACTCACCCTCTAGGCTCGTCGGGCGTCTCAGCCGGGTGTCCTCCCCGAGACCTCCGACGCCGGTGGGGACCCGCAGAACCGACGTATGCGGGTCCCCGCCACCCACGTCCTTACGCATAGGATTGCGGAATTGACCACGCACGCGGGGGCCGTTAGTAGCGGACAAACCTGTGCCTGCTTCTCATCCTCGGCGACTGTCTTCGGAACGCAACGGGGTGGGTGTGGCCCGGCCCACAAGTGAAACGCCAACAGCAACCGCAACCGCTCGGAGAGCCAAGGCCTTCTGGAGAGCGTTGTGCGCGATGGAGCCTTCGCCGAGGCCGTCGCCGCGACTTGTGGTCGGACGTGTGCAGTTGCCGACAGTCAAAGCTGTCGGACAAATGGTTCATTGGAAGGGCGGGGATTGGTCGCGGTTGCTCCGAGGCGGGCATGCGTGTCGAATGACAGATCTGGGAGCAGAAATTAGTGAAGGAACTCTCGCCGATACGCCAGCCGCGAATGCCGACTCTCCTTCAGCCTGCCATTCCATCCACCCGATCGCGGAGCTCAAATAACACCGGCGCTCTTCTGGCGGTCGTCAGTGAGCAGCGTTGTACGCCTCCGCGATCTCGGTGGGAATTCGCCCGCGGACCCCGATGTCATAGCCCTGTTCCTGAGCCCATTCCCGTACTGCCCTCACATGGTCACGGTC
>NZ_JBFUHV010000313.1:0-5113 GCF_056402215.1 Rhodococcus sp. P4_B6
CCTCGGCGCCGAGGCGTGCGCGCAGGACATCCGCGACTTCGAATCCGAGGGCCTGGATCTCATCATCGACTTCGCCGGGGCCTCGGGGACCCTCGACTCGGCAATCGGTGCTGTCCGGCACGGCGGGCGCATCGTGGAGGTCGGACTGGGCGCGGAAACCGGCTCCGTCTCGATCCCGAACATCACGATGAAGGAGGTCACCATCGTCGGCTCATCCAACGGCACCAAGAACGAGGCAAGCGCGATCCTCCAACTCGTGGCAGAAGGATCGGTACGCCCCCAGGTCGAGCGAATCACATTCGAGGAGATACCGACCGGTCTGCAGCGACTCGAACGGGGCAGAACCGACGGACGACTCGTCGTCGTGTTCTAGACCCGTGCCGCCTGGCGCTGATGATCGACCCGACGGACAGGGTACGCACCAGCGCCAGGAGGCCACCGGGCCCTTCAACGCGCGCGTGGAATTGCACCCGGCGAGAGTCCTGCCCCGGGCCCCGAACCGCAGTCCCGATCTATATCTACGTTGATGTTGACAAGGTGCGTGAACTTTGCGACGCTCGTCACAGCGCACTTGCCGACGCCGGTACGAATCGAGGTCAACAAAATGGATTGTCCGACCACCCGAGTACAACGGGCACTGTCCGACCTGAGTGCAGGTCGGCCCGTCGTACTGACCGGCACCGCCCCCGACAGCGACGCACACATCGTCCTCGCTGCAGAAAAGGCGACCGTCGAATCCGTTGCGTTTCTCGTTCGATTCGGCTCCGGTCTCGTGTGTGCCGCACTTCCCGGTGGAGACTGCAGTCGCCTCCAACTCACCACCATGACCGGTGCCGACAGAGACCACACCGGAACCGACTACACGGTGAGCGTCGACGCAGACCGCCCGGGGACCGGAATCTCCGCGTCCGACAGAGCACATACCCTTCGCTGCCTCGCCGAGCCGACGACGTCAGCCGAGGCGTTCACGCGACCAGGCCATGTTCTCGCCGCGCGCACCGCCCATGGCGGAGTACTCGATCACCGCCGCCCGGCCGAAGCATCCGTCGATCTGGCGACGATCGCCGGACTGAGCCGCGCAGGCACCTTCACAGCCCTGGTCTCCGAGCAAGATCCCACGGCGATCGCGGGTACGGACGAGGCGGAGAGCTTCGCCCACGCCCACCAACTCGGCGTGGTGTCGATCGATGACGTCGTCATCTACCGGCGTATCACGGAACTACACATGGCGACCGAGTTCGCGTTCGTCCGAGGGTCGAAGCACGGCGACGTCAACTGCATCGGCTATCGAAGTGATGCATCGGGACACGAGTACATTGCGTACACGATCGAATCGTCCACGGACACTGCGCCGTTGATCTCCTTTGTGCAGGACTTGGACCCCGCCCCGCATCTGTCCGCCACCGACCGTGTCGCAGAGGCGCTTTCCGCCGTGTCGGACAACGGCGGCGGAACAGTGGTCGTCGCGCGGCCGCGCGCGAGCGGACGTCCGAACACCTCCCTCGATGCCGATCTGGTCGAGATCGTGCGCGAGTGCGGTTATCGCTCCGGCGCTCTCCACAACTTCCCGGCCGCTGCACGCACCATGATGTGGCATTTCGGCCTGAGCATCAGCAGCAGCGCGACAGTGTCCCCCGCGGCCGAGATTCGAATCCCCACCGATTCGTGCATACGGCAACCCAGCCGAGTAGTGGGCGAAGTCGTACGCGGTGATCAGCGGGGCCGGGAACTCGGCTTCAGAACCGCCAACCTCGAATTGGCGGATTCCAACACGATCGCAGACGGGGTGTGGGCCGGCCACTGCACTCTTCCCGACGGCACGGTTGTCGCAGCAGCGGTCTCCGTCGGTCGGCGACCGACCTTCTACGGCCGATCCGGAATCCGCCTGGTCGAGGCGCACCTGCTCGACTTCAGCGGCGATCTGTACGGTGTCACGCTCACCGTGCAGTTGGATCACTGGATGCGTGGCCAGACCACATTCGCTTCGAAAGAAGAGCTGGTTGCGGCTCTCTCGGCCGATGTCATTCGTACCCGCTCACTCATCCGGAGTCCCTCCAGCTGACATCGACAAGGCCCGACCGGCCGGTGCTCCCGGCCCGCCCGTCGAATTCTCATGACCACCTTCGGCGTACAACGCCTTCGCACGCAACACCGATCACCGATCATCGCTGTTCGCCACAACAAGAAAGTTGGACACATTATGGAATGCGGTATCTTCCACACCCCGTACATGCGCCCGGGACGCAAGGACAAGGAGACGTTCGAGTACTCATTGATGCTCGCTGCCGCCGCTGACAAGTTCGGCTACCGCGACTTCATGGTGGGCGAGCACGGGATGCAGGCTTGGGAGAACATCCCCAATCCGGAGCTCTTGATCGTTGCGGCCGCACAGATCACCGAACGTATGCGCTTTGCTCCCATGGCGCACATCGTGCCCCTGCACAACCCCTCCACTCTGGCCATCCAGGTGGGTTACACGTCGCAGCTGCTCGAGGATCGCTACTTCCTCGGAGTCGGCGCCGGCTCGTGGGAGAACGAAGCAGTCCTCCGCGGTCAGCCCGGCGACCTTTCCGAGGCGCACCCTCGCCTCATGGAAGGGCTCGAGGTGATGGACAAGGTCTGGCGCCAGGAGCCTTTCGACTTCGAGGGAAAGTACTATAAGGCCGCGCGCCTGGACAGCGGAATCGATCCCGGAGGCGTGGCCTCCCACGGCGCTTTCGAGGTCAAGGAAGGCGAAGAGTACCACCTCACCGCCGATCATTCACCCCACGGCGGAGCCGACGGCCTGGAGATTGCGGTGACGGGTCTGAGCAAGAACTCGCCGTCGCACCGCTTGGCCGGCGAGCGCGGATGGACTCCGATTTCGTTCTACGGTGGTTCGGAGCTGTTGAAGTCCCAGTGGGAGACGTACTCGGAGGCGTGTCGCTCCGTCGGGGCGACGCCACAAGGGTCACGTTTCAAGATCGCCCGCGATGTGTTCGTCGCGAAGACCGACGAAGAAGCCAAGGAGAAGGCCAAGAACGGCGCTCTGGGCCACGCGTGGCTGAAGTATCTGATGCCGGTCTACCAGAAGTACCGGATCCTGCAGGGATTCATCGATGACGCGGACCAGAAGATCGACATCGCAGACGTCGATCTCGACTATCTCGCTGACAACGTCTGGCTGTGCGGCAGCCCGGAGACCGTGATCGAGAAGATCGAGAAGACGTTCGACCTTGCCGGCTTCCGCTACGGCCAACTTGCGGTCAACACTCACGACGCGCTGGACGATCCGGAGCCGTGGGTGGAGTCGCTGCGGCTGTTCGCCACCGAGGTCGTACCCAACGTCGAGGTGGAGGGTACGCACGACACGGTGGCGGTCTGATCGTCGACTGAGACACGATACGTCGGCCGAGCACTTCGGGGAATCGCCAAGCGGTTCCCCGAATTTCTCGGTACAGAAGTGGCGGTCGGATCTCGGGTTCCGATCGATCCCTTCTGCAACGCTTCTCGAACAGACAAAGTAGGGCCCGGTACGACACACGTACCGGGCCCTTTGCGGGGTACAGGCTGAGGAGTGGCCTCAGCGGACGCCGCGGTGAGATGGGGCTGCAGCCGACAGTTCGATGACCTCACGGATCGCGCCGGATCCGGCGCCGAGATCGAGCGCGTTCTTCAGGTGCAGCGCGAAGCCGGGAAGATATCTGTGGGTGGGAGTGGAATCGACAGCGAGAGAGATCAATTCCTTCGTGACGCCGCGGAGCGCGCGGGTTGTCCACGGAACCGCGCAATAGCCGAAGAACGCCTCGAAGGCCTCTGGTGACATCCTCAACAGCGCGTCGAGGAACCCCGGCAGCTCGGTCTCCATACGCTGCCAGTACGGATCAGTCCCGACGTATCGATCCCACAGTGCACGTCGAGCCTCGTCCAGAGGCACAGTCTCGCCGCCGGCACGTCGCTGAACCGCGTCCGCCAGCTGCCGGGACGACTCGAACAGCGTGTGAACACCCAATCCGGAGACCAATGTCAGCGCCTCCTGAATCTGCGCGGCGTCTATCCCGAGATCAAGGGCCTCGTCGATGAAACGCCCGGTACCGTCGACATCCATCGCGGTGACGGCCGCTCGAACGGCGATCTGGATCAGTACCCGGGTCACCTCGTCGAGCGGTGGACCTTCGTGCACGTCACCGAGGAGCCGCTCGGCGAAGTCGCGAAGATCGCCGAGTCCGGTTCCGTCCTCGGGAGCATTGCAGTCTCGGTTGTCGGTCATCTTGCCTCGATCCTTGCTAGGTTGTACATCGTCAACGTTGACATTGATTCACAGTGACGTTGACTGGGACGTCCATCTCGGCGGTATCATCTCCACGTGCCTACGTCGACAGCAGCAAACAGCGGAATGAGTCGCCGCCGCCGCAGCGCTCAGAAGGACAGCAGCCCCAATTACCAGGCCAAGCGCCAGGAATTGCTTCGGACCGCGGCCGAAGTGTTCAAGGAGAAGGGCTTCGAGGCTGCCACCCTGAACGACATCGCCGAGCGTTTCGGCACCGATCGCGCGTCTATCTACTATTACTTCGCCAGCAAGAAGGAGCTGTTCCAGGCCCTGTTCCACGACATTCTCGTGGGTGTCCTCGACAACAATATCGCCGTCGCGGAGGAGATCACCGCAAGCGAGGAGGACGCGCCCGAAAAGCTTCGCCGACTCGTCGAGCAGCAGATGACGTCGTACGAGGAGAACTACCCGTTCGTCTATCTGTATATCCAGGAAGACATGGCGCAGCTCCAACTCGATTCCACTTCCTGGGGCAAGGAGATGGCGAGAAAGACCAAACGATTCGAAACGATCGTGCTGTCCGTACTCCAGGAAGGTGTCGACAACGGAGCACTCCGCTCCGACGTACCGGTGCCGTTGATGGCCAAGGCTTTGTTCGGGATGGTGAACTGGACGCATCGATGGCTGAAGCCTGGAATGCAGAACGTCGATGCTCGTCAGACCACCGAAGCATTCTTCACCTTGTTCTACGAGGGCGCACGCACCCAGGACCGTCCGGCGCGACAGTGACCTCGGCGCCGGGTCGTCACGATGTGACACGACCCGGCGCCCGGAAGACCTGAAAACGGCCTCAACGACCTATCC
>NZ_JBFUHV010000314.1:0-5091 GCF_056402215.1 Rhodococcus sp. P4_B6
GGCCAGATCGCCGGCCTCAACGTCCTGCGCATCGTCAACGAGCCCACCGCGGCCGCACTGGCCTACGGCCTCGACAAGGGCGACAAGGAACAGACCATCCTGGTCTTCGACCTCGGTGGCGGCACCTTCGACGTCTCGCTGCTCGAGATCGGCGAGGGCGTCGTCGAGGTCCGGGCCACGTCCGGCGACAACCACCTCGGTGGTGACGACTGGGACGACAGGATCGTGAAGTGGCTGGCCGAGAAATTCAAATCGCACAACGGGTTCGATTTGACGAAGGACAAGATGGCGATGCAGCGGCTGCGAGAGGCCGCGGAGAAGGCCAAGATCGAACTGAGCTCGTCGCAGAGTACGTCGATCAACCTGCCCTACATCACCGTCGATGCGGACAAGAACCCGCTGTTCCTCGACGAGCAACTCTCGCGCAGCGAGTTCGAGAAGATTACGTCCGATCTCCTCGACCGTACCCGGGCTCCGTTCCAATCGGTGATCAAGGACGCGAAGATCTTGGTCAAGGACATCGACCACGTCGTGCTCGTCGGCGGTTCCACCCGCATGCCCGCTGTGACGAATCTGGTGCGCGAGTTGACCGGCGGGAAGGAACCGAACAAGGGCGTCAACCCGGACGAGGTCGTCGCCGTCGGCGCCGCCCTGCAGGCCGGCGTGCTCAAGGGCGAGGTCAAGGACGTGCTGCTCCTCGATGTCACCCCGCTGTCCCTCGGCATCGAGACCAAGGGTGGCGTGATGACCAAGCTCATCGAGCGCAATACCACCATCCCGACCAAGCGGTCCGAGACCTTCACCACGGCTGACGACAACCAGCCCTCGGTGCAGATCCAGGTGTTCCAGGGTGAGCGAGAGATCGCCTCGCACAACAAGCTGCTCGGCTCGTTCGAGCTGGCGGGGATTCCGCCGGCACCGCGTGGCGTGCCGCAGATCGAGGTCACCTTCGACATCGACGCCAACGGCATCGTGCATGTGACCGCGAAGGACAAGGGCACCGGTAAGGAGAACACGATCAAGATCCAGGAGGGCTCGGGCCTGTCCAAGGAGGAGATCGACCGGATGATCAAGGACGCCGAGGCACATGCCGCGGAGGACGCTCAACGCAGAGAGGAGGCGGAGGTCCGCAACCAGGCCGAGTCGCTGGTGTATCAGACCGAGAAGTTCATCAAGGACAACGAGGACAAGGTGCCCGCCGACGTCAAGGAAAAGGTCGAGGCGTCGATCACCAATGCCCAAGAGAAGTTGAAAGGCAGCGACGTCGCGGCCATCAAAGAGGCCATCGAAAAACTGACCACCGACTCGCAATCCCTGGGCCAGGCGATCTACGACGCACAGGCGAAGGACTCGGCCGCCGCCGGCGGAGGGAACGGCGCCTCGGAAGGGGCCGGTGAAGTCTTCGACGCTGAGGTGGTGGACGAACCTGGACGGGAGGACACCCGATGACCAGCAGCGAGCGGCGCAACGGCGACAAGCCGCCGCGGGAACCGATCGCGATCACCGACAAACGCCGTGGCGATCCGGACACCGGCCGGGTACGCGAGCACACCCCGAGCGAGCCCGTCACCCCGACCCCACAACGGGAACCCGACCCGACCACGCCGGACGCCGAGATGCACCCTGGGTACCGGACTGATCGGGAGGCGGGCGAACACCCTGATCGAGTGGCGGAGTTGACCGCCGATCTGCAGCGGGTGCAAGCCGAGTACACCAACTACCGGCGCCGAATAGAACGCGACCGGCACCTGGCGGTCGCGGCCGCGATGGCATCGGTGGCGGCGAAGTTTCTCGGGATCCTCGACGATCTCGACCGAGCCCGCGAGCACGGCGACCTCGAATCCGGACCACTGGCTGCGATCGCGGCCGAACTCGGTGCGATCCTGAGCGGCCTGGGGGTGGCMGCATTCGGTGAAGAGGGCGACCGCTTCGATCCCACCCTGCACGAAGCAGTCCAGCACGAAGGCGCTGGGGGCGATCCCGTCGTGGGCAGGGTGCTGCGACGCGGCTACACATTCGGTGGCGGCAAGGTGCTGCGGACCGCGACAGTCACCGTGGTCGAGGGACCCGCTCGGCCAGGGGACGTCACGGGCACAACATCGGGCGACGATTCCTGAGACGCCGCCCACGAACCCGTCAACGCCGTTCTTGGCGCGTAGCCCTTTTCCAGCTACCGGCCAGAGGGAAAGGAGGATTCTCGGTGACGCAGCGGGAATGGCTCGACCGCGACTTCTACGCCGCTCTGGGTGTCCCTTCAACGGCGTCGGCCGAGGAAATCAAGAAGGCATACCGCACATTGGCTCGGGAGCTGCATCCGGACGCAAACCCGCACAACACCCAGGTAGGGGAACGGTTCAAGGCCGTCAGCGAGGCGTACGCGGTGCTATCTGACCCTGCCAAACGCAAGGACTACGATCGCACGCGCCGGCTGTTCCGATCCGGGGCGTTCGCGAGGACGGGTTTTCGTCCTGAAGCTGGCACCACCACCACCGCCGCGCGCGCCGGGTCGGGCGGCTTCGACTTCGGGGACCTGTTCGGGAGCCATTCACCCTTCACCGTGGGCGATCCTCTGGGCGGGGTGGGTGATGTGCTCGGAGACCTGTTCCGGCGCGCCGGAACCCGAGCGGCGTCGGCCCGGCCGAGGCGGGGCAGGGACGTCGAGACCGAGACCCGGCTGTCCTTCCGGGAGGCGGTCGCCGGGATGGTGTTGCCGCTGAGGGTGAGTGGGCCGATGGTGTGCACCAGCTGTCACGGCTCCGGCGCACGACCGGGAACCCGGCAACGGACCTGCCCACACTGCCACGGCGTCGGGACGCGCAACCGGAATCAGGGCGGCCTCGGGTTCGGCGAACCCTGCGACGATTGCCGGGGCACGGGATCGATCGTCGACACCCCCTGCCCGGACTGCCAGGGCGCCGGGATCGGGGACCGCACCCGCACCATCTCCGTCCATGTCCCGCCCGGAGTGAGCGACGGGCAACGCGTCCGGCTACCCGCGCAGGGTGAACCCGGTCTCGCCGGGGCACCGTCGGGGGACCTGTATGTCACCGTGCGGGTGGACCCGGACCCGGTGTTCGCCCGCAGCGGCGATGATCTCACCGTCACCGTTCCCGTGTCCTTCGCCGAACTTGCCTTGGGGACAGTGCTGTCCGTGCCCACCCTCGATGGCCAGATCAGTGTGAAGATCCCGCCAGGCGCCCAGTCCGGGAAAACGTTCCGGCTGCGCGGACGCGGGGTGGCCCACCGCGGCGCCGCGGTCGGCGATCTGCTGGTAACCGTAGAGGTCGCGGTCCCGCCCGAACTTGACCACGAGGCTGCCGAGGCGCTGCGTGCGTACGCCCGGGCAGAGGAAACAAGCGGATTCGACCCCCGCGCCGGATGGGCCGGAAAAAGATAATGCCGAGAAAAGAGGTCGGCGTGATCGCCTCGGGCAGTCCCGTCGGAGCCGTTCTTCGGGATAGGGGACTACGAAGTCCTGGTCTCCCTGAGGTCGAGCTTGCCGTCCCGCGGATCCCAGTTGTCGATCACCACGGTGTTACGGAATGCCGCAGGCTCGAGCACCTTTCGGATCGTGTGGGCGGTCGGGTCGAGCGCGAGCGGTTCGGTTTCCATCGGCACGGTGACGTGTGCGGTGGACAATTCTGCGGTGGGACAATGAAGTGTCGTCACGACCACGCGCCCGTCGAGGAGGCGCATCCGCAGTGACATCACGAAACGAAGGTCGGCGCCTCGACCGCGTCCACGCGATCGACTGGAACCGGGTGCCCGATGCGACGGACGCCGCCGTGTGGGATCGGCTGACCCGCAACTTCTGGCTCCCGGAGAAAGTGCCGCTGTCCAACGATCTTCGCTCCTGGCAGACGTTGACCCCGGCCGAGCGGCAGATGACCGTCCGGGTGTTTACAGGGCTGACGCTGCTCGACACTGCCCAGGCCACCGTGGGGGCAGTCGCCATGATCGCCGACGCCGTCACCCCGCACGAGCGGTCGGTGCTGACCAACATGGCCTTCATGGAGTCGGTGCACGCCAAGAGCTACAGTTCGATCTTCTCCACCCTGTGCTCGACACGGCAGATCGACGAGGCGTTCACCTGGTCGGAGGAGAACGCTCACATGCAACGCAAGGCCCAGATCGTCCTCGACTACTACCGCGGCGACGACGCGCTCGCACGCAAGGCGGCCTCGGTGATGCTCGAATCGTTCCTGTTCTACTCGGGGTTCTACCTGCCTCTGTACTGGTCCTCACGGGGCAAGCTCACCAACACCGCCGACCTGATCCGACTGATCATCCGCGACGAGGCGGTGCACGGGTTCTACATTGGCTACAAGTGTCGGCGCGTGCTCGAGCGGATGCCCGTCGGCCTGCGGGCCGCCCACCACAACTACACCCACGAGCTGCTGCACGCCCTGTACGAAAACGAGGTCGGGTATGCGCGGGATCTGTACGATGAGGTCGGCTGGACCGAGGACGTGCTGCCGTTCATGCGGTTCAATGCGAACAGGGCGCTGGCGAACCTCGGCTACCACCCCGCGTTCCGGGACGACGAGTGCCAGGTGAATCCAGCGATCCTCGCTGCCCTGGACCCCGGCGGCGGGGAGACGCACGAGTTCTTCTCCGGTGCCGGCAGCTCGTACGTGATTGGCAAGCACCAGCACACCGAGGACGCAGACTGGGACTTCTGACCCGTGTGGTTGCCTCGTCACGGTCGGAGATCGCTTGGGATGGGACCAATCCCGAGGAGAAGCGGCTCGGCCGATCCGTGACGATGTCCGCGATTACGTGGTCGACTGTCTCGGTGACCGCGCTGGGGCGTTGATCGTCGGCGACACCGGTTCGGAGAAGAAGGGCGCGCCCCACGATCGAGGCGTGGCGCCATACGGCGGAGGTGTACGCCGATCCGGAGCTCGCTCGGATCCTGTCGACGCCGTCCATGGGTGATGTGGGGGCCCTGCCACTGCGAGAAAAAGGGGTGGAGTAGTCCCCGGACGGTGGTTCGATCTTCGGCTACTGAGCCGACTATCCCGTGGATTCGGATCTTCACCACCCGTACCTTCGTCACCGGCGTATTCCTGGTGATGAGTGTGTACGCCA
>NZ_JBFUHV010000315.1:0-5039 GCF_056402215.1 Rhodococcus sp. P4_B6
CGCCGGGGCCCGGAAGACCCTTGCTGAGCTCGGCCGGCTCGAAGAAGTCGTCCGCAAGCACGCAATGGGGCAATCGGGTGAGTTGCGGGTCGGGGCAGTGGGCCCGGCGCTCCACCGCGCGGTGCCGTTGATCTTGCGTCGGCTCATCCGGTCCTCACCCGATCTGGCGGTCAGTATCCACACCCTCTCGACCGAGGCGCAGGTGCGCGCCCTGCTGTCCGGTGAATTGGACGTGGGGTTCGTGCGCGCTGTGCCGAGGCGGCGCGGTCTGCGTGTGGAGACGCTCATGGAAGAGTCGCTGTGGGCGGTCCTGCCGTCCGATCATCGCCTTGCCGGTGCCGAGGAGCTCTCCCTTTCCGATCTCAACGGTGAGCCTTTCGTGTTCTGGCCACGAAGCTTCAATAACAGTTTCTACGACCAGCTCATCTCTACCTGCCACCAACACGACTGTGTGCCAAGCCAAATGATCGAGGGCTCCGACATGCAAACTCAGATGGCGTTCATCGGGGCGGGCCTGGGGGTGTCGGTGCAGCCCGAATCGTTCCGGGATCGGTCTCGTGATGACGTGGTGTTCGTGCCGTTGTCGGGGGCGGTCCGCAAGGTCGCTCTCCAGCTTGCCTGGAGTCCGACATTCGAGACGCCGGCGGTCCGCACACTCCTCCACAATGCACGGCTCAGTCAGCCCGACCTCCGGCGGGCGTCACCCCGGCGATAAGTATCGGTAATTCCGATAGAACTATCGCCTCCTGCCGGTTGTACCGATTGGAAGGCGAAAATACTGTGATCTACAACGCCAACCGCGAATGGTTGGTCCGAGATCACAGGAGATGTTGTGGAATTCAAGACCATCGCCACCGACGTAGGTTTCACCGAAGGCCCCGTCTTCACTCAGGCCGGCGACATCGTGTTCACCTCGATCGACCGTGGCCGCGTGTACACCGTCCGGGACGGCGAGACCTCCACGCTGGGTTTGACCGGAGCGGGCCCGAACGGCGCGACCGAGGGTGCCGACGGCAGCATCTATGTCGCCCAGAACGGTGGCCAGTTCCCCGCCCACCGCTGGCCGGGAGTGACCGGCGGCGTGCAGGCAATCAGCCCTGAAGGCCTGGTTCGGACCATCTCGACCGACCCGTGCTTCCCGAATGATCTCTGCTTCGGACCCGACGGATTCCTGTATGTCACCGACCCGAGCCGCGGACCGCGACGGGATGACGGACGCCTGTGGCGGATCGACGTCACCACCGGCGAATCCGAGCTCCTGACCTCGACTGCGTGGTACCCGAACGGAATCGGTTTCGGCCGCGAAGACGACGCCATGTACGTCGCCCAGGGCGCCGAGGGCCGCATCCTGCGATTCCCGTTCGCCCCCGGCGGCAAGCTCGGCACCCCCGAACTTTTCGTCCAACTCGATCACGGCCGCCCCGACGGATTCGCCTGGGATGTCGACGGCAACATGGTAATCGGTGCCATCACCGGCACCGCGCCCGGCGACCTGCAGGTCTACGGCCCCGATGGCAAGCTCCTCGAGATCATCGCACCAGGCGACGGCACGAAGTACACCAACGTCGCGATCTCACCCGACAAGCAGCTCATCGTGACCGACTCCGACAAGGGTCAGGTTCTGAGCGCCGAGTGGCCCAGCGCCGGTCTGCTGCTGCACCCGTTCCGCAACAAGGCCTGACCCTCATGCCCACCCTGCAGCAACGACACGATCACGACGGCCACATCACCGCCGTCACCCTCGACTTCCCGACGCCCGCAACCGCGGAGTTCCTCGCGCACAACGGGTTCGCCGCGATCGCGATCGACTTCGAGCACAGCAACCCCGACTGGAACACCGTCGAAAACATCGTGCGGGCATGCGAACTCACCGAGGCCACCGTCATCGCCCGGGTTCCACACTCACCCGAACTGGTCGCGAACTGCCTCGATCTCGGAATAGCGCACTTCCAACTCGCCCACGTCGACACACTCCAGCAAGTCGAGAAGATCCTCGACTGCGTACGATTCGCCCCCCGCGGCACCCGGGGCATCGGACGGTCCAGGGCGAACCGCTTCGGGCACTTCCCCGGTGGCTACCAACAGTTCCGGCACGCCGCCGAGTCGGTGTCCCTGATCGTCCACATCGAATCCCTCGACGGGATCGTCTCGCTGCCCGAACTGGTCGCGATCGACGAGGTCGACATCGTCCTCGTCGGCGCCCAGGACCTCGCCGCCACAATGGGCCACATCGGTCGCAGCGATCATCCGGAGGTCCAGTCGGCGATCGACCGCATCATCGACACCGTTCGCACCAGTGGGAAGGCAATCGGAATGTCAGCCAGTTCCCCAACCGACGCCGCCGCGGCCGCCGAGCGCGGCGCAACCTTCCTCTTGGCGTCACAGGCGCGGCTGATGTCGGGTGCGGCGTCGGGGCTGCACTCCGCGCTCGACCGCACCCCGGCTCTTCAACCGGTCACCGGAGGCACCCGATGACTCCTCCTGTTACCCGTCGGATCGCCGAGTTCGYCGCGGCCGCACCGACGCATCCACTCGATGCCGACGCCGCCCGGATGGCCGTTCGAGCCTTCGTCGACACCGTGGGCGTCGCGATCGCCGGAGCACACGAGCCGGTGGTGTCCGCGGCGCAGAGCGTGATGGTTCCCGAGGGCGGCTCGCCGACCCGTGCAGCCACCCTGCTGACCACCGGGGAGCGTGTCTCCGCCGCGCACGCCGCACTGATCAACGGCACGGCCGGGCATGCACTGGACTTCGACGACCACCTGTCGGACGTCAACGGGCACCCGAGCGTGGTGCTGGTGCCGGCAATTCTCGCCAGCGGTGAGGAGAACGGACTGTCCGGCAGTGCGATGCTCGAGGCCTACGTCGTCGGCCACCAGGTGATGTGCGCAATATCCGAAGCGCTGCCGGTCCGGCCGCACTGGGCTCACGGATGGCACGCGACCGAAACTGTCGGCGTGCTCGGTGTCGCTGCCGCAGTGGCACGGCTCGAGGGCCTGACCATCCGCGAGATCCAGTCTGCGCTGGGAATCGCCGCCTCCATGGCGGCGGGAAGCCGGCAGAACTGCGGGTTCAGCGTCAAGCCGGTCCATGCGGGAATGGCAGCGATGAACGGCCTGCTCGCCGCCCGCTTCGCGGCCGCAGGTATCGACGCCGATCCGGATCAGCTCGAAGCCCCGCTCGGGTTCTTCCACCTGTTCGGTGTCGACTCGGACCTGTCGAAGGTCGAGTATGTGCTCGGAGAACGTTGGACCGTCACGACCCGTGGCCTCAACGTCAAGCGGTACCCGGCCTGCTATGCCGTCCACCCCGCGGGCGATGCCGCAGTCGATCTCGCCAAGGCGGGACTGAACGCCCGAGATGTCGCGGCGATCAAGGTCACCGTGCAGCCCACCGGTCTGACCGGGCCCATCCATCATCGCCCGACCACCGGAAACCAGGCGAAATTCAGCATGGAATACACGGTGGCGGCAGCACTGGTCGACGGCAGGCTCGGGCTCGATACCTTCACCGACACCCATGTGATCGACGAGAAGATCCAACACCTCGTCCCGCTGGTCGAAACCTGTGAATCCACGACTCCGCCCGTCGGGCCCGGCGAGTACGAAAAGTGGTACGCAACAGTACAAATCACCGCCAAGAACGGCGAGACGGTGCAGGCGCGCGCCGACATGCCCCACGGCTACACCCACGACCCGCTCACCGACCGTGAGCTCGACGACAAGTTCGCCGAATGCATGACTGTCCCCGGAGTCGTCTGGGACGGCACCGAACTGCTCGCCCGGCTGCGCAACCTCGAGCACTGCACGAACGTCCGCGAGGTCCTGGCCGAATCCACACGCATATCGCACTTCCCGAGTTCGCCGACCGAACTCGAATCCGCAATCACCGCACTCTGAAGGAGACCTCAAATGCCTAACATCACCGTCGAAATCTTCCGAGGCCGCACCCTCGACCAGCGTCGTCAGTTCGTCCAGGGAATCACCCAGGCCGCCGTCGACGCCTTCGATATCGCCCCCGAAGGGGTCCGGATCACCTTCTTCGAGATCGACCGGCACGACCTTGCCCGCGGCGGACGCCTGTTCAGCGACCCCGCACCGGCCGCCGTCGACGCCGCCGCCACCCAGCCCGCGGATCCGTCAGCGGTGGGACAGCGATGAAACGACGCGCGCTGCTCGCGGGTACCTGTGCCGGGTTGCTCGCCCTCGTCGTCGGCTGCGCCAACAGCACGGAGTTGTCCTCGGCGAACGGCCGCACCACGATCAAGCTGGCGTCGTCGATCACCGGTAGCTCGTTCCTCGCCGTGACCGCCGGCATCGAACAGGGGATCTTCGACAAGAACGGCATCGACGTCGAAGTCATCAAGGTCAAGAGCACCGCAGAAGGAGCAGCGGCGGTGGCGAGTGGGCAGGCCAACGTCGCGGCCATGCTCACCGAAGGGGTGATCTCCTCCCGGGCATCGGGTTCGGACCTGAAGATCATCGCCAACCTCCTCACCGAGGACCAACACATCCTGTACAGCAAGCCGGACATCGACTCCATCGAACAGTTCGCTGGCCGCAGCTTGGCCATCGTCGGACCAGGTAGCGGCACCGAAATCCTCGCCAAGGGACTCTTCGAACGATCCGGGGTGGATCCGGCAAGCGTGCAATACATTCCGTCCGGTGCGGCGTCGACCCAGATGGCCGCCCTGGTCGCCGGGCAGGTCGACGGCGCCGGCCTCGTCCCGCCCTACGATCTGACCGCGGCAGAATCGGGGTCGAAGGAGATCGTGGAGTACCGCGACATCCTCCCGAAGCTGACCCCGCAGGTGTTCGCCGCCAGTGAGCGAGTCCTCGCACCCAACCCGGATGAATTCCGCGCCTTCCTGTCGGCGTACAAGGAAAGCGCCCAATGGGTCGTCGATCACCCCGACGAAGCGATCTCCATCCTGATGAACGACAGCCAGATCAGTTACGACGCCGCCAAGGACGCCTACGACTTCGCGAAGCCGGACTACTCGACCGACGGGCTCGTCGACAAGCAAGGCCTGCAGACCT
>NZ_JBFUHV010000316.1:0-5007 GCF_056402215.1 Rhodococcus sp. P4_B6
GAGCGAGCTGCTCGCACGGTTCGCCGAGGGACACACCCTGGGAGTGGCGATGTCGCTCACCCATGACGGCGCCCGGCACCACCTGTTCATCACCCCCGGGGTGCCGATCACGCTGGTGGAATGACGACTCCGCGGTTGTCGCATCATGATGGTTTCCGGCTGGGACACTGCCCGGGCAGTGTCTCCGGCGAGGCCGCCACCAGCGGCGTCAATGCCCTCGGCGGGAGGTAACACCCCACCCCGTCACAGTCTGGGCGCAACTCTGCGCGCAAACATGCCAGCGAAAATACGGGTAAGAAGGCGCGTAGTGGGTAGGGTGATGTCCGCGCACGTACACGGGTGGCATACCGAACACGAGTGGGTGGGGATGGCGAAGGCAGGAAATTCCGAAGGCGGCGCCCGCCGCCGCCCGACCGGGGCCGGACGAGCAGCCGTAGGGGCGGCGAAACGCGCGTCCGGTGCGGGCGACGTCGGTGGTGCGGGAACGCCGAGTCCGGAATTGACGGCGAAGCTGGAACCGCGGAAGGGCCCGACGAAGGTTCCGCTCAATACCCGGGTCCTGGCCTCGACGGAGGCCCGGTTGAACTGGCTGGTGAACGATCGCCAATCCACGGTGACCAACGTCGTGGACGTGGCCCTGCAGGAGTTCTTCGACCGCTACCGCGTCCCGCCGGCAGATCATGACGGCCGGATCACCGAGCAGGAGTCATGAGCAGTCCGTGGGAACAGATACCCCTGTTCGCACTGCCCGAGACAACCCCGACGACATCTCCCTCTGCCACCGATGACGTTCTCCCCGACGACGACGTTCTCCCCGACGACGACGTTCTCCCCGACGACGACGCTTTCTCGGTCGATGCTGATGTCTTCGTCGAAACCGATCATGCGGATTCTGAGCCGGCCGCTGCCGCACACCCTGCATCGCCCGAGCGGTCGGATGTCGCCGAAGCCGACGACGCCCCGACCCCGCCGACACCCGAGACGGACAGCGAAGCGGCCGTCAGCGCTGCGGTGGACGGCGACGAAGTGCACGACGACGCGGCTAGCAGCGATACGGCTGGCAGCGATACGGCTGGCAGTGATACGGCTGGCAGCGACACGGCTGGCAACGACGCGGCGGATCCGCCGGTGTGGGAGGCGCTGCCGGCCGGTGAGGATGCCGATGGTCATGCGTTGATCGTGACCGCCGACGGGACTTACACACCCTCGGGGCGGGAGTTGACTGGTCCCGTCGATTCGGTGGAGAAGCTGGACAAATTGATCCGCTGGGCCTCGCTGACCCCGTTGGGTGCCCCCGCACAGATCTGGGTCGTCGGACAGGGCGCGTGTGAGCTGCTTGGGTGGATCATCGACCCGGGCAGCGAGGACGACGTCGACGACATGGAGGCCCTCCGCAACCGCGCCGCCCAGGAACTGACCGCCGTCCTGCACGCGACCCTCACCCCCATGCTGAATGCAGGCTGGGAGTTGCGCGGCGACCCGGGGCACGTGGTGCACCTGTCCCGTTCGATCGGGAACTTCACCTCGATGGTCGATGTGGTGATCGAACCGTACGTGTGGACGTACTGGAACAAGGACTTCGGTTGGCACAACCGGGTCGGTGACATGGGGATCCTCGGCTCACCGACGGCCGGAACGTATCTCCCGGACGACGACCTGCCGGCAGCTCGGGAGCTCGGTCGCCGGTTGGCCTGGTGCGCCCAGCACCTGGGGGTGCTCCCGGGACCGACGCCCGCGCGGACCGGCGCGGCCCTCGTCGACAAGATCAAGCGGGAACGCACCCGATCGGGGAAAGGCATCGTCGTTACCACCCCCGGTTCGGTCCCACCGCTGGACGGCGCGCCGCGGGGAGATCTCGAACCCGCGGTCGGATGGACCCGCGTCCCCGACGCGCAGGATGTGGACGGGGCGAGCCGGTTGGTGTCGATC
Source organism: Rhodococcus sp. P4_B6 (assembly GCF_056402215.1). Taxonomy (NCBI): domain Bacteria; kingdom Bacillati; phylum Actinomycetota; class Actinomycetes; order Mycobacteriales; family Nocardiaceae; genus Rhodococcus; species Rhodococcus sp. P4_B6. The sequence continues at coordinate 1,930 of NZ_JBFUHV010000316.1, forward strand.
GACCAACGCGCCGCCTACCTGGCCTCGGCCGGCATGCTCGAATTCGGCTACGGGCAACCCCAGCACCTGACCGGCGGGGCGGCGGCCGCTGCGGCGGTGGGGGAGAAGGGTGCCCCGTTCGGGCTGTGGCGGATCACCCTGCCGCCCGGGCAGACACTGTCGCTGCCCGAGAAACTCCCGTTGCCGCACCCGCACATGCTCGCGGACCAACCGGTGCAGACCTGGGTGAGCACGGTCAGCCTCGACGGGTTGTGCTCACCGGTCGCGGATGGGGGGATCGGCGCGGACCTCGACGACCTCGACATCGCCGAGGCCTGGGTCTACCCGCAGCAGGGCCGGGCGCTGGACAAGTGGGCGAAGATCCTGCGCGAGGCCCGCAAGGCCGCGGTGGACACCGACGACGACGCGACGAAGCGGTTCCTCGGCACCTGCTACAAGGGCTACATCGGGCGGATGGTCAACCCGGACATGTGGACTGCGAAGCAGATGCAACATCACCACCAGCCTTTGTGGCGTGCGTCGATTATCGCGCACTGCCGGTGGCGTGGCCGCCGGGTGGCGATGCGGATCGCCCGCGAGCACCATCGTTGGCCGGTCCGCACCGTCACCGACTCCTGGGTGTACCTCCTTGCCGATGGTGAGGACATTGCCGACCCGAGTGAGGCTTTGGGGAAGATGTCTGTCGAGAAGGACGTGGTCCTCACCGACACACTCCTGTCCGCCTTCACTTCGGCGCAGGACGTGCACGAGGTGAACCTCGCGATCAAGGCGGCCTTCGCCGACAACGAGGACGCCGACGACGACGAAGGGGAGGGGGTGCTCTGATGGCCCTGCATCTTCCGAAGCCGCGCACCACGAAGCCCGCGCAGGAGGCGGTCGGCCTCGACGGCCTCAAGGTCTCCGTTGCCAACGCCGCGACCAGCGGTGTCGAAAAATCGAAGCAGGTCAAAAGTGGGGGACTGGCCGGCCTGACCAGCAAGGTCTCGGTCAAGCAACTGCGGAAGGAACTCGGTAACGAGGGGTTGCGGCAGGCCGCGATCGATGCCGGCCGCACACCGCCGTCGGCGCGCACGTTGCGCCGGTGGGCGCAACAGGGCCGCATCCCACACGCCGATGTTCTCGAGCGTGCCCAACGCCGTGCCGCGATCGAACGCCTCGGCGGCGTCGATGCGGTGGCGGCGAAGATCGGCCGGTCCCGCTCCGCCGTCTCCCGGTACCGGTCGGGGGAGACGAACGAGCTGCGCGCGGATGCGAGCAAGAAACTCAAAACCGTCAAGGCCGAGGACATCATGAAACGCGCCGGGGTGTTGCGTCCGGACGGAACCCCGAAAAGAGCGGTCATCCGGGTCAAGGGTGGCGTCATGGTCCGTAACGGCGCCGACGAGGGCTATGACTACCGGGTCCGCACCCTGGATTTCGCGAACTCGGATACCCCGTTCACCAGTGAGGAGTCCCGCGAGTTGGCCGCCGCGTTGGCGAATGACGATCACGCCCGGGTCGTCGCGCTGCTGGAGCGGCACGCGACCCTCGATTACCCGGAGAACAAGGGTTTCGACAAGTACAGCGACCAGTTCGGATTCCATTTCGACCACATCGACTCCGTCCACATCGACTGGATCTAAAACGCCGGGGACCATCCCCCACCGGCCCGCCGCGGCTCGGGTCGGGTGGCCCTTGTTCCATCGCAGGTGAAAACACCCGACTCCGGCCCATTCTCGCCGGTCAGCGCCCGAAAAAGGAGCGCCGGGCACCCCGACACCCCGTTGAGGGGAAACRCCGACATGGGTGAAGGTAGGCATCAGTGTCCCTTCCGGTAATTGAGGTGCCAATGCCCGCCAGACGTTCGAGAACCCGTCGGACGGTCGCACTGATCGCCACTGCGACCGTCGTCGTCGGCGTCGCTCTTACCGCACCCGCGATCGCGAACGCCGCCCCGGCCAACTGCGCGGCGACGTTCAACCTGTTTATCCCCGGCACGTGGGAGACCACCGAGAACGCCGACCCGAACCGGCCCGTAGGCATGCTCGCCCCGGTCGCGGAGGCGATCAGGGCACAGAACGGTGCCCGCGCGCAGGCATACACGCTGCCGTACATGGCGCGCGCATTCGACAACGGCCACACCTACGCCGACAGCAAGGCCGACGCGGTGAGCAAGGCCACCGCAGTGCTGCGCAACTACGTCGACAAATGCCAGAGCACGAAGATCACGATCACCGGATACTCCCAGGGTGCAGACGCTGCAGGCGATCTCGCGTCGGCAATCGGAAACGATCAGGGGCCGGCCGATGCGGACCAGGTCCTCGGTGTGGCACTGATCGCCGATCCCGGTGCCGGCACGAAGGGCGCCGCAACGGTCGGACCGAAGACCTCCGGGGAGGGGATCGCCGGTCCCCGGTCGCAGGGCATGGGCAAACTGTCGGGACGGGTCGCCTCGATCTGCGATCCGAAAGACCTGTACTGCTCGATCCGCAAGGGCGCCAACCCGTTCCTCGGATCGCTCGGGTCGATCCTGTCGAAAACCCCCGGCAACACCGGTGCCGGTGCCGGTGGAGGGAACGCGGCGGTCGCCACCGCGCTGACCTCGGATTTCAGTGGCGCCGACCTGCCCGGTCTCGGATCGAATGTCGACGCACTCGGAAGGCAACTGTCCGGCACCGACACCGGCGGGACGATCGATGTGAACCAGATCGCCGACACCGCGACCTCACTGAGTAAGACACTCAGCCCCCTTGCCGACCTGCTGCAGTCCGGCGCCGCGAACACCGCCGCCACCGCGCGCCTGGCCGCAGCCCCAGTGGGCACACCAGAAAACGCGGCCGCACAAGTCCTCACCACAGCCAGCCACGCGGACCTGGCCGGTGCACTCGACTCGGCGGCCACGATCGCGAACACCGCAGCCAAACTCGCCAATAACGGCGCCACCACACTGCCGGCCACCGCACCCGAAATCTCTCAACTCGCGGGCACAGCCGCATCACTCGGTAGCCAAATCGCACCCGTCGCCGCCACCCCGGCAGATGCCCTCTCCTCCGCGTCGAGCGTGCTGTCGGTCCTCAAACCGAAAGTCGTCGTCGACCA
>NZ_JBFUHV010000317.1:0-4891 GCF_056402215.1 Rhodococcus sp. P4_B6
CCTCGGCTCCACCTCCGGCACCCGCGATGACGGCACGTACATCGCCCTGGTTCGGTTCGACTCCGAGGAGGCGGCCCGCCGCAACAGCGAACGTCCCGAGCAGGGCACCTGGTGGGCCGAGACCGAGCGGTGCTTCGACGGCCCGGTCACCTTCATGGACTGCCCGGACGCGATGGAGTGGCTCGGCGGCGGCTCCGACGATGCCGGGTTCGTGCAGATCATGGAGGGCCGCACCACCGACGCGCACCGGCTGTCYGAGCTGATGGCCCAGGCCGGCGACAAGCTACCCGGGGTGCGGCCGGAAATCCTCGGCGGCACGTTCGCCGCCGCCGGCGACGGCGGATACGTCGAGGCGGTGTACTTCACCACCGAGCCCGAGGCCCGCGCACACGAGAAGGTCACCGTCCCCGACGATCTGCGTTCGCTGTTCGAGGAGGAAGGCCGGCTGATGGGCGAGGTCGACTACTTCGACCTGCGCGAGCCCATGCTGGTCTCCGCGTCGCGGTAGCGACAACCACCCGCCGCGCGCCGCACCGGCCCCCGGTGGTGAGGGGCCGGTGTGTGCCACGGCCTCTTCGAGCACCCGCGTCCGGCCCGGCCACCGCGTGTGATGGCGCCGGGCCCTGCGGCTCTCCCGCAGGAGTGCCGGCGTCGAACGGGAGAGCGATGTGCCTACGCACCACACGCCGCTCTCTCCCAGGATGGGTCCGGCCGCCTCGGCCAGGACGCACCCGAGCTGCGGTCCCTGCGTGCCGGCGACGTCCTCGACAATGCCTCCCGCGCCGCGGTGCGCGCACACGCGACATTGCCGACTGCACTCGCGCACTACGTGGACGCCGGTCTCCTGGTGCTGTCGTCGCCGAACCTGCATGCCCACGTGATCGCCACCAGTCAGCGGGCGCTCATCGTCACCACGAACCCCTCCCACAGACCGACGTGTTGCCGGTCCCTGCCCCGTCGGCCAATCGCGAGTCGCACTGTGTACCGGCCGGCGGGGTCGAGACCGCCCGAGTCTGGGAGCGAGCGGCGCTGACCACACTACGGCGACAGACGTTCACCGTCCCCGGATCGCACCGACACTCGCGCCGAGCGGACAGACAGGAACTACTCCCGGCAGCGAGGTGCGGCGCGTTCCCACCAGTCGATCCCCTCGCCGTCGGCGACACGCCTCTCCAACGAACGCGCGGTGAACTCGACCTGGGCCGGAACCGGACCAGCAGACCGTCCACAGCTCCCTCGCCGCGAGGTGATAGTGGTGCAAGACCTCATCGACGGTGGACGCGTCCACCTCGCCGGCCCGGAAACGGTCCACCTCCGCCGCGAAACACTCGAACTCGGCAACCCACCCGCCCCTTCCATGCGAGTGGTCCGTCGATGCGCCACGGAGATCAACCGGCCGTCCTCTCGCCAGAAATCAGACCCCGGCACCGCAATCCGGTACTACAGGAGCCATCGTTCGCGGAGAGTCGAATCCGATCCGGACCCACGGCCTCCATCGGCATGAGAATCAGCGCCAGATGTGAACCCTCCGACCGAAGGGGTCCGGCGGCCGGAGGGTCTGGCCGTCGCGGGGTTTGACGTTCCGAGGTCACGCGGCAGCACGCCCATCGGATACCCGCAACTGACTGGTTTACTCCTCAGTCGAGAACGCACCGGTCCAGCTGACCGAGGGCGCCTGCCCCCGCCCGCTGAGCGGATTCCTACGGCCTGATGAGCCGGACCGAGTCGGGCCCAACGGACCCCGACATGAAACCGGAAAGTGTGTTCGAGTATCGGGGTGCGGCCGCTGGTCACCGCCCTGATCGTCGTCGCCCGTCCGGACTTACCCCTGGGGACGACCCCGTGAGGCCAGTGTCGACGAAGACCGGAATCGGGCGGCACGGCATCTTCTGCGAGACCCGCAAAGCCTCACACGGGCCGCACCGAACATCATGCGACGAACCTTCACATCGGGTATGCATTGTTCAGGGCGTCGTTCAACCCATTCAAGACGGTTCACGACAGCCGTCCGGCCAGATGATCTCGTTACTCGAAGGGCAGGTGAATGGCCACCCAGAAGCGGGCGGAGGTCACTCGTCGCGCGTTGCTGGATGCCGCGGCCGAGGTGTTCACCCGCCGCGGCTATGCAGAGACGAAGCTGAGCGAGGTCCTCACCCAGGCCCGGGTCACCAAGGGGGCCCTGTACTTTCACTACGCCTCCAAGGAAGAACTCGCCCGCGCCGTCGTCGAGGAGGGCACGAGGCGGTTCACTGCCGTGTGCACCCCGTATCTCGCCTCCCCCACGCCGGCATTCGAGGCCATGATCGGCATCTCCTTCGTCACGGTCGACGCCGCCCTCCACGACGCGGTGATGGGCGCAACGTTCCGCCTCATCACCGAAATGGGCGACTACCGCAGTCCGGAGACGGACACCTTCGCGACCTGGATATCCACCTACCAACTCCTGGCCCGCCGAGCAATCGACGAGGGTGACCTGCGCGAGGACACCGATCCGGACGCTGTCGGGCAGCTCCTGGTGGAACTCTTCGCCGGGGCACGCCTGCTGGCGACGGCCACCGACAACCCCGCCACCCTGCCGACGCGTACCGCGATGGCGTGGGAGCTGCTGCTCCCGGTGCTGGTGACCACACCGAAGATCGACTACTTCCGACAATTCGTCACCCGCAGGTTGCCCACGGTGCGGCTGCCGTGAAGGGTGCTGTGTCAGGAAGCTCCGTCTGGAGCGCGGCCGGACCGCCACCGAACGCAGCCACGGCAACCGCAGACCGGACTTCGCGCTGGGGTCCGCGCCAACCGACGCGGGGGTCAGCGGCCGCGTTCGCGTCGAACCCGATTTCCTCCCCTCCGCGGTCACCCGGATGCGCCTGTGGCACACCACCGTCTAACAACCCGGCGCCAACGTGCGAGGGCGTACGCGATGACCAGCGGCGGACCAGGAGTGGCCTCCACACCGGCGTGCACCCCTCCCCCCGCGTGGCTGCTGCGACATACCAAATGGAATGACTGCGGCTCCGACCAACCCGGTGGCCGCTTGCAGCGGCGTGAGGCGATCATCCAGGTGACTGACGACAACGCGTAAATCTTCCCGCCCGCGGTCGTGGACTCCGAGGCCATCGCCATTCCCCATACCCGCCGCGCGGTCGCCCCTCTCCTGTGCACCCGAATCGACCTGGATCATTCCGGTGCGGGACACCGAGAACATTCTCGCCGACCTCGGACACCCCAACCCACGGCCGGGAACCGACCACCAAATCGTCTCCCCCAGCCTGCGTGCCGCACTGCTCCGACTCGGGAACCTGTGACACCGGCGTCTCACTCGCGGTCAGTCCAGACCCAACGCGGGCCCGGCACCGGCAACGCCGTCCCGCCCGCAAGGCTGTCGGTCCTACATCTCCGCCGATCCGTTCCGCAACCCGCACGACGCCAACGACATTCATCTGAGAGTCCGGGGCGTTGACCACGACGGCGCACTCCGGCCGACAGGTGGCCAACCGCTCGCTTGGAGCCTGCACGACTGCCTCACACCGCACCCGCCACGTCGCGGCGAGTTGCGTGGCCGCGGTATGTGACGAATCATCCTCCACAGCTTGACATCACAGCTAACTTCGATGTCTGTCCGATGCGTTAGTCCACGTCCAATTGTCGGCCACCGGAACCGGTGTCGCACGCCGGCGCACATACTGTTGGGCACGGCCGAGAAGGTCGGACTGACCGTGGGACCGTAGAGCGCTGCCGATCCGTGGCGCAGGCCCTGACCAGGCATGATCGGCGACGTCCTGCCCTACCTTGCTATAACGCTCACCCTCAGTGGGGCATGCCTGGTCGACCTCGCCCCACTCCGGGCAATCCTGAAGCGTTCGGGCATATCGCCTCCGGTCCCGCACTGCCCCCATGATCACCACACCCGCCCCCGCCGACACCCACAAGAGGATCGCGACGATCGACACCGCCCGCGCTGCGACGGAAGACCGCATCGCCTCCGTCGGAGAACATGACCCCGACCAGGGCATATGCATGTGTAGAGCGTGTTGCCCGATGGTCACGGTGTCGTTTCGGGGTGCTGTCTTCGGTGCATGTGCCCGGGTGAGCGAAGTGTAAGCGCACCGACACCACACGCCATCGAGCGGACACATTCCGCCCCTATGGTTCTGCGAATCTTCAACCTCAGGAGCTAAGCCGTGACAACACTATCTCAGCGACCTTCGAACTCATCCCATTCCCCCGTATCGGTCCGGCATCGGATCGACAACTGGGACCCCGAGGACGTGGCCGCGTGGGAGGCGGGCGGAAAGAACATCGCCCGCCGCAACCTCGCCGGCTCCATCCTGGCCGAGCACATCGGGTTTTCGGTGTGGTCGGTGTGGTCGGTGATGGTGCTGTTCATGCCCGCCGCGGTCTACCACATCGACGCCGCCGGAAAGTTCTTCCTCGTCGCCGTACCCACCCTGGTCGGCGCGGTTCTCCGCCTGCCCTACACCTTCGCCACGGCCACGTTCGGTGGCCGCAACTGGACCATCATCAGTGCACTGGCCCTGGCGGTGCCGATGACCTTGACCTTGTACTTCATCTCGCGGCCCGAGACCTCCTACACCACGTTCATGATCGTCGCCGCGTTCGCCGGACTCGGCGGCGGGAACTTCGCGTCCTCGATGACCAACATCAACGCGTTCTACCCGCAACGACTCAAAGGCTGGGCCCTGGGGTTGAACGCGGGCGGCGGGAACATCGGCGTCCCGGCCATCCAGTTGATCGGCCTGCTCGTCATCGCCACCTGGGGCAACCGCAGCCCACAGATCGTCTGCGCGGTGTACCTGGTGCTCATCGGCATCGCCGCCGTCATCGCGGCCCTGCACATGGACAACCTCACCGACCAGAARACCGGCGCACGATC
>NZ_JBFUHV010000318.1:0-4841 GCF_056402215.1 Rhodococcus sp. P4_B6
ACGTACACCAGCACTGTGATCGTCAACGCGATGACAACCACGACCACGACCGCGACGCCGAGAGTCAGCTGACTGCGATACCCCTGGGTGATCCGCCTCAATCCCCGGACCGCGACGGTCATCGTGCGTTGCATACAACTACCTCGCTGCCATTGAGAAGCACCTGGACTGTCGTCGGCAATGTGGCGACTCCGTTGGTGCAAGATACGTTGGCCGAGGTCGCCGACACCTGCGGTAACTGCAGGCCCGCGATCGACGCGGGGAGCAAGCGCAGTGCATCGGCCGCAGCCGGTAGAGATTCGAACGCGTTTGTCAGCATCTGGTCGACATCCATGTCATGCGTCAGACCGAGTTGCTCGATCAATCGGAATAGCGGCCTCATAAACTGAGGCCCAAACACGGCTGTCTTCTGGAACTTGTCGAGCACTGTCATCGCTTCCTCAATCGAATAATTGAGCGAATCCAGGAAATCCATCACCTGCGGCGAACGGCTGCCCATTGTGTCGGCGATCCGCGCCATGTTCGCGGTCAGCGTCGAGAGGACTTGTTGACGGTCGCGTGCCATCGCGGCGAGTTTGTCCGCGCTTTCGAGCATCGGAGCGAGCCCCCCGCCGTCACCTTGCAATAGCGCAATCGCATTCTCAGTGAAGTCGTTGATCTCGTCGGTGCTCATCGTGGTCAAAACGGGCTGCAAGCCGTTGAACAGCTGCGTGATGTCGAAGGACGGCTTCGTATTGGCTGTGGTGAGATGACCGACCGGCGTTCCTGGATTCTCAGGCACCGTCAGCTCGATGTACCTGGCACCGGTGAGATTCTGATACTTGACCGCGAGCTCCGTTGTGTTCGTGAGTTCGTACGGTTCTTTCAGTGTGAACGCTACCTGGGCGAGGGTGTGACCGTCCTGGCTTGTGAGCTCCACCGAAGTCACCTTGCCGATCTGCACGCCTCTGGTTCTGACGTCACCATTCTCGTGAAGTCCGGATACGTCGGCGAATTGCGCTGTATAAGAACGGGTATCACCCTCGACAGGGCTCTTCATCGCGTTGACCACAATGACGAACAACAGTGCAGCGACCACCGCCACCACACCCAATTTGAGCACCGTAAGCCCAAGTTTCATATGCGGCTTCATCGAGGCACCTCTCCCTGCTGCGCCGCCGTCGCCCCCGCCATCGCACTGAGTGGCGCTGCCAAGGACGGTAGGTCGTCGAGCGCGACGCGAAGGTTGAGGACCCTTTTGTCGCCGTTCGTCGAAAAAACGTTGTTGTACCGATCGATCAGGCTCGCGAGTTTGCCCAGCGCCGTGCCATTGTCGAGAAGGTTCGGCAGTGCGGTGGCGAACGCCCGTGCGATCTCCGTCAGCGGTGTCAACTCTGTCGCGTGTGAAGCCAGCAGAATGCCGGCCGAACCAAACAGCTTTTTCGAGGCCAGGTCAAGTCCTGCGCCACCCCGGTCCATCATCAGATCATTGACACCAAACGAGCCATCGGGCCTCTTGTTGAACTTGGTGTCGAACAGGATGTAGAACGCCTGGATGGTCTGGTCGCTGAAGGCCGGCATCACGGCCAGGATGTCGTTTACCCGAGACAGCAACGCGCTCGGTATCTCCTGCTGCGTTTTCGCCACTTCGTCAGCCAGGACAATACCGGTCTGGATCAGCGGGGTCACTCCGTCGCTGTACCGGATGACCTTGTTCAACGTAGTGATCATGCTCGTTGTAAGGGTTCCGTCGATAGTGTGTGACCCCTGTTCGAGCAGTGTCGACATCGTGTAGTCACCGACCGTTGTGCGTTGGAGTTCCGCCCCGGAGACCAGGTTGTTACCCCCCTCCTTGGCCACCAGATCGACGGCCGCGACCCCAAAATAGTTGAGCGGACGGAAGTCCAAGTCCATCGAGTCTGTCAACCCCTCGACCTCATCAGGCTTCAGAGACAAGTGGATGCGTACCATGTCTTGATCTGTCTTCTCGACGGACGTCACCTCACCAACTTCGGCACCTCGCAAAATCACCCTGGTGCCTTCGGCCACGCCAGGCCCGACCTGAAGAGTTTCGACTGTGAGGCGCAATCCGTCGGGTTTTGTCAGAAGCGGACGAATCCAGATAGCCGTGACAAGCACGATCGCCACCAGCACGAGGGTGAGACCGGCAGCAGTGTTGACCATTCGGATTTGGTGCTCGTCGGACCCACGGATGAAATCCTGATTTCTCGGTTTGCTCATTATCTTATCCTTTGAAGGTCAACACCGGGCTCAGACCCCAGAGCGCCACCGTCATGCAGAAGTTCAGTACCACGATCAATACGAGGCTGGCCCGAATCGCCCTGCCTGATGCCAATCCGACCCCGGCCGGCCCGCCGCTGGCAAAGTAACCGTAGTAGCAATGGATGATTGTAACGACGACGCAGAACGTGATTGTCTTGAGAACCGATGCTCCCAGATCCGGCCAATTTAGGAATTGCGCGAAGTAGTGGTCGTACGTTCCGTGTGGTTGTCCTTCGAAAGTCTTCACGATTACACCGCCGACGAAGAAGCTCACCACCAGCGCCATCAGGTATCCGGGCAAGACCACCAACAGACCGCCAATGAGTCGGGTGCCTACGACGAATGGAATTGATTGCAGGCCCATAGCTTCCGTGGCGTCGATCTCCTCCGAAATTCTCATGGCGCCAATTTCTGCTGTCATGCGGCAGCCGGCCTGTGCGGCAAACCCGATTCCGGTGATAATCGGCGCGATAACGCGAATATTGCCGAACGATCCGATGATGCCGGTGAGGGGACCGAAACCGAGCAGGTCGAGCGCTAGGAACGCCTCGATGGCGACCACAGCGCCGACCGCGACACCGAGAAAGAACATTAGGCTGATTACGCCGCCGTCGACGACCAATGAACCACTGCCCCAAGCCATGTCGTTCATAGTCTTCCAGGTGGCCTGACGGTAGTGTTTGACGGTTCGGGGAAGGGAGATGACGACTTTCCACACGAACACCGCCAGCTGGCCGATCTCACCGACCATGCCTGATAAGCCGCGCCCCACCACCCTGAAGGGTCGCAACATGACCGGTGCAACCGGACTGTATTTTGAGGAAGCATTCATTTCATCAGGCCAATCGGGTCGGATAGAACATCAGCTGCAGCTGGCTGACCAACAGATTTGTGATAAAGATGCTGAAGACACTAAGCACCACTGACGCGTTGACGGCGTTCGCCACCCCCTTGGGCCCGCCTTTCGCCTCGAGTCCTCGCAGACTGGCTATGGAGACGACGATTGCGGCGAACAGAAACGCTTTCAACACCGAGAACGCTAGATCGGTGGGAGAGGTAAATGCGCCGAACGACTGCCAGAAGCTACCCGGTACGACGTCGGCGACATTCACAGAGATGATGAGGCCGGCAGCGACACCGGTCGAGATGATGATGATGCACAGGATGGGAGAGATTAGGAGCATCGCCAAAAATCGCGGCATTACCAGACGTTCTACCGGGTCCACGCCCATCACACGCATCGCGTCGATTTCCTCGCGGATTGACCGTGCACCCAAGTCGGATGAGATTGCCGAGGCAGCCGCGCCACTCATGAGCAGACCCGCCGCCATCGGTGCACCCTGGCCGACGACACCGAGTCCGCYTGCCGCGCCCGCGAGCGAACTGGCACCGACCTGATTCATGATGCCACCGACCTGGACCGACACCTCGGCGCCGATCGGGATAGCCATCAGCAACGCGGGCAGCGCCGTCACCTTGAACAGCAGCCACATCTGATCCGCGATCTCATGCACGGGCAGACGCAGCTTGATCGTGTCAATAACGGTGTACCGCAGTACTTCGGTAACCAGATGTACCAGCCTGCCCAACGTCTCCAGGCTCCGGACTGGCGCACTTTTGTTAAGGTACCCGGCCGCCCGCTGCGTCCGGGAAGGCCGAGCGTTCGCACCTCTGCGACCGCCCTTGAATGTCCCGTTTGCCGAACCTCGCTGATCATGCTCCAGCGGAACCTCGGTGGTTGCCAGCGTCCCCATCGATCCTCTCCTCGCGTGTAAGCGCACGACAATTCCGTCGCCCTCGAATCGGCGAATTTGGCTCTTGCTTCCCGCCTATGGTTCGACCCATCATCGGCACTTCTGGAAGAGCCGGCGCAGGCTGTTGCCGCCTCCGGCAGGCTCAAAAATTTCGTTCGCCGAGTCAGGCCTGAGTGCCGAGCATCACTTTCGTTTGATACTGTGATACACGCAACGTTCTGCGTATCATGCTAGTCAGAGGTGCCCACTTCTAGCAAGCGAAACCGAGCAATAGATCGCATTTCGTACCTTTAGTCTCCGGCAACGCTGCAAATCGTTAGGGGAGAGAGGATTTGCGAACTGTGACCGACCAACGTCCCCACGCTCCTACGAGCAGTCACGCGCCGGAGAGGCTTTGGACTAGCCGGGTCACGGCTTCAGTACCCGTCGCGACTCCTCAGCTGGCCCCCACGGAGGAGGAATGACCTCAGTATTGAAATCATCGGCAGGAAACAGTGTTTCGTCGAAGCTTTGCTGAATCGCGATCTGCGCGTTCTCGGGCAGGGTGTGCATGATGTGCCGGACGCGTTCCTGCCGGCGGGCCACGGCCTGCCGGAACGGCATCCCCGGCGTCGCCTTCATCTGCGGGACGATGCCCTCCACGTCGTCGACACCACCGGCATGGTGGCCGGCGTCGACCATCGCCTGCTCCTGCGCCATGGTGGCCTCGTCCTTCTCCTCGGACATGCCGATCGGACCGATCATGGTGCCGTTGAGGAATTGCTTGACCACCGGCTCCTCGCTGGTGAGCAGCACCTCCCGCGGACCGAACATCACCAGATGCCG
>NZ_JBFUHV010000319.1:0-4829 GCF_056402215.1 Rhodococcus sp. P4_B6
TCCGCTGGCACCCCGACGGCACCCTCGAATTCCTCGGCCGCCGCGACCTCCAAGTCAAAATCCGCGGCCACCGCATCGAACTCGGCGAAATCGAAGCCACCCTCACCACCCACCCCGACATCACCCACGCCGCGGTGACGGTACACAAAGGCCCAGCCACCGAACAACTGGTGGCCTACGTCGTGCCCACCCCAGGCGCCCACGTCGCCCCTGAGACGCTCGCCGCGACGGTCGGTGCGCGCCTGCCCGATTTTATGGTGCCGTCGGTGTTCGTGACCCTCGACCGGATGCCAGTGAGCGTGAACGGCAAGATCGACCGACGAGCACTACCCGCACCAGCGCCGTTGAAGCGGCGGTTCCGGCCGCCGGTCACCCCCATCGAGCAGACGATCGCCGAGGTCTTCGCCGACGTCCTCGGCGTCGACCGCGTCGGGGTTGACGAGTCGTTCTTCGCTCTAGGTGGCGACAGCATCGTTGCGATTCAGTTGGTGTCGCGCGCGAAGGCCCGCGGCGTGATGTTTTCCTCGCGCGATGTATTCGAGCGCAGGACTGTTGGCGGCTTGGCTGAAGTCGCGCAGCGTCCCGAGGATTCCGGCCCGCCGGTGGTGCTCGAGGAGTTGCCGGGCGGCGGCGCCGGGTGGATGCCGCTGACCCCGGTCGCGCGGGCGCTGATTGAGCGCGGTGGTGGCTTCGGTCGACTCTCGCAACACTTGTTGGTGGAGCTGCCGCCTGGAATTGACCGCGGTGGGTTGGTGGCGACGGTCGAGGCCGTGCTCGCTCACCACAACATTTTCCGCTCGCGACTTGTTCGCGACGACCGCGGGTGGGGTCTCGTAGCCGGTGGGTCGGATGCCGTCGATGTGGATGGCCTTGTTCGTCGGGTGGAGGTCTCCGCCGATCTCTACGAGGAATCCGCGGTGGCGTTGGCGTCGGCGCATTTGGATGCGGCGTTGGAGCGGTTGGCGCCGACGAAGGGTGTGATGGTGCAGTTGGTGTGGCTCGATTTCCGGTCGGGAGTCAGCGCCGCGCAGCGGCCGGGCTGGTTGCTGATCGTCGCGCACCACCTGGTGATCGACGGGGTGTCGTGGCGGATAATCCTGCCGGACTTGGCCTCCGCGTGGGCGCAGGTGTCCGCTGGGCGTACTCCGGTGTTGGATCCCGTCGGAACGTCGATGCGTCGGTGGGCGCATGCGTTGGTCGAGGAGGCGTCGACCCCGGCTCGGGTGGCGGAGTTGCCGATGTGGCAGGCGCTGTTGCAGGCATCGGACCCGGTATTGGGCCTCCGCCCGTTCAACGCGGCTGTCGATGTTGGATCCACCCTCGACCGTGTCGAGGTGAATGTACCGGCGCCGGTGACGGCGTCATTGCTGGCGACGTTGCCGACACTGTTCCACTGCGGCGTCGAGGATGGACTGCTGGCGGCATTGGCGTTGGCCGTCTGCCGGTGGCGGCGCTCGCGAAAGGTCGTCGAATCCTCGATGCTGATCCAACTCGAGGGGCACGGCCGTCAGGAGCAGATTGCCGCGGGAGCGGATCTGTCTCGGACGGTGGGATGGTTCACCAGTGTGTTTCCGCTGCGTCTGGATATCGGGGACGCTGACCTCGACGGGGCCTTCGCCGGTGGCGCCGCGGCCGGCGTGGTGGTCAAGTCGATCAAGGAGCAGCTGAGGTCGCTGCCAGACAGGGGAATCGGCTACGGGCTCCTGCGCTACCTGAATCGGGAGACTGCCGAGCAGTTGCGGCTGCTGCCTGTCGGCCAAATCAGTTTCAACTACCTCGGCCGGGTGTCTCCCGGTGGCGTACCGAACGACGGGCTGGGGGCCGAGTGGTCACCGTGTTGCCGTCTCGGCGACATCGCCGCTCCGAGAGATGCCGACATGCCAGCGAGCGGGGTTGTCGACATCGATGCGATCGTCACCGACGGCGGCGGGGGTCCGGTGCTGGGCGCCGCGTTCACGTTCCCGACGGGTGCAATCGGGCGGTCCGATGTGCAGGACTTGGCGGAACAATGGTGTGCGGCGCTCGCCGCGCTCGCCACCCATGCGCAGTCCCCCGACGCCGGTGGGCTGACACCGTCGGATCTGCCGTTGATCACCGCGCGTCAATTGGACATCGACCGCTGGGAAGCGGCGTATCCGTCGGTCACGGACGTGTGGCCCTTGACACCGCTGCAGTCGGGTCTGTTGTTCCATGCGCTGTTGGCCGCGTCGTCGGTGGACGTGTATTCGATGCAGGTCGTATTCACCCTCACAGGTCGGGTGGACGCCACGCGGTTGCACGCGGCGGCGCAGGCGGTACTGGATCGGCATCCGAATCTGCGGGTGGCGTTCGTCGGGGGAGCTGACGGCATACCAGTGCAGCTGGTGCTCGATACGTTGCCGGTGCCGTGGCGCGAGGTCGATCTTCGCGGAGTCGACGACGCCGCTCGCCCGGACGCGTTGACCCGGCTGCTGGCCGAGGACCAGGCCAGGCATTTCGACATGACCGCACCACCGTTGATCCGGTTCACGCTGGTCACGGTAGCCGAGGACCGGTACGAGCTGGTCGTCGCCAACCACCACATCCTGCTCGACGGGTGGTCGATGCCACTGCTGATGGCGGACATGCTCGCGCTCTATGCCGCCGGCGACGGGGCGCCGGCGTTACCTCCGGCTCATCCGTATCGCAGGTATCTGGAGTGGCGCGCCGAACAGGACGAGGCGGCGGCGCGGCGGGCGTGGGCGGCGGCGCTCGAGGGTGTCGAGGGCCCAACTCTGCTCGCCCCGGCCGACCCGGGCCGAGAGCTCTCCTCGCGGGCGGGTGAAGTAGTTGCCGATCTCGGTGACCAACGGACACGCGCCCTATCCGAGTTGGCTGCCCGGCTCGATGTCACCGTCAGCACGGTGATGCAGGCGGCCTGGGGAATTTTGATGATGCGGATGACCGGCCGCGACGATGCGGTCTTCGGCGGCACCGTGTCAGGACGGCCACCTCACCTCGCGGGCGTGGAATCGATGATCGGGCTGTTCATCAACACGGTGCCGGTTCGGGTGCGGGCGGATCCGGACGAGTCGATCACCCGACTGCTGAGGCGGATGCACGGTGAACAGGCCGACCTGCTCGACCACCACTATCTGGGGCTCACGGAGATTCAGCAGTCGGCCGGGATAGCAGACGTCCTGTTCGACACGCTGACGGTGTTCGAGTCGTACCCGGTCGAGAGGGCCGCGCTAGTCGAACAGGCCGGCGCGATCGAGGGCATGACGCTGGCTGGTGTCAGCGCCAACGACAACACCCACTACCCCCTCGCCCTGGGAATCACCGTTGACACCCAGATCCGCCTCAGCCTGAAGTACCTCCGCGATCTGTTCGACGAACCATATGTCGAGGCCCTACTGGACCGATACCTGCGTGTTCTCGAAGCCATGATGGCCGATGTGGGGAGTCGGGTCGGTGACCTCGACATCCTCGACGCCGACGAACGACGGAACCTGCTCGACCGCACCGGCGGCCCCGAACACCCCGCCACGACACTGCCC
This sequence comes from Rhodococcus sp. P4_B6, assembly GCF_056402215.1. Lineage (NCBI taxonomy): Bacteria > Bacillati > Actinomycetota > Actinomycetes > Mycobacteriales > Nocardiaceae > Rhodococcus > Rhodococcus sp. P4_B6. The sequence continues at coordinate 3,519 of NZ_JBFUHV010000319.1, forward strand.
CAACTGCTCACCACCGCCGCCACACACGACCGCACCACACCCGCGGTGCTATACGAAGACCACCACCTGTCCTACCAACAACTCGACACCGCATCCTCCCAGCTGGCACGGATCCTCATCGCCGAAGGCATCGGCACCGAAGACACCGTCGCCATCGCACTGCCCCGCTCCCCCGACGCGGTCCTCGCAGTCTGGGCGACCACCAAAACCGGCGCCGCGTTCCTCCCGATCGACCCGAACTACCCGAAAGACCGCATCACCCACATGCTCTCGGACTCCCGAGCCGCACTCGGATTGACCGCCACCCCACACGCCACAACCCTGCCCGGACCACTGCCGTGGCTCGTCATCGACACCCCCGACTTCGAAACCCGATGCAACACCATGGATTCAGGTCCGATCACCGACGACGACCGACTCCGACCCCTGCACACCACCAACACCGCCTACCTGCTCTACACCTCCGGCTCCACCGGCACCCCCAAAGGCGTCGCCGTCACCCACCAAGGGCTGGCCAACCTTGCCGCCGAACAACGCGAACGATTCACCACCACCCCCGACTCCCGCACCCTGGCCGTGGCATCACCGAGCTTCGACGCCTCGGTCTTCGAACTGCTCCTCGCCGCCGGATCCAGCGCCACCATGGTCATCGCCCCACCCACCGTCTTCGGCGGCGACGAACTCACCCAACTCCTCCACCACAACCACGTCACCCACGCCGTGATCACACCGGCCGCACTGGCCACGATGGACCCCACCCACCTCCACACCCTGCACACCGTCCTCTCGGCCGGCGAGGCCTGCACCCCCGACCTGCTCACCCGCTGGGCCACAAACACCGACACCTCCCGCACCCACGCCCCCCGCCGCTTCTTCAACGGCTACGGCCCCACCGAGACGACCGTGATGAGCAACTGCAGCGGACCACTGCCACCCGGCGGCCCGGTCACCATCGGCGGCCCGATCCGCGGCACCCACGCCTACGTCCTCGACGACCGACTCCGCCCCGTCCCCACCGGCGTGACCGCAGAACTGCACCTGGCCGGGATCCAACTCGCCCGCGGATACCAGAACCAGCCCGCACACACCGCCGAACACTTCGTCGCCAACCCCTACGGCCCACCCGGCCAACGCATGTACCGCACCGGCGACCTCGTCCGCTGGCACCCCGACGGCACCCTCGAATTCCTCGGCCGCCGCGACCTCCAAGTCAAAATCCGCGGCCACCGCATCGAACTCGGCGAAATCGAAGCCACCCTCACCACCCACCCCGACATCACCCACGCCGCGGTGACGGTACACAAAGGCCCA
>NZ_JBFUHV010000320.1:0-4797 GCF_056402215.1 Rhodococcus sp. P4_B6
GGGATCATGATCCCGAAGAACCCGACCTCGGCCATCGCCTTCTTCAACGTGTCCGGGATCGTGCCCTGCACCGGATCCAACTCGTTCGCGACCGGCAGCACCTGCGTCATCGCGAACTCGCGAGCCAGGTCCCGGATCGCCAGGCGGTCCTCGGTGAGATACCGCGGTGAATCTGTCCGCGGCTGCGACGGCCGATGCGTCATGAAGGCTCCTTCGGTTTTGCACAAGGCTACATCTATTTGTGCGGCCAAATCTAGACCCCATCGGCGATACTGTCATTCCCTCTACTGCAAGCAAGGTCGCGCATCTGAGAAGGCTGCGATTGACATGAACGCTACTCGTGAGGGAATGTGGCCGTACAAAACCTTCGACAGGCCCTCCGCCGACCTGCCGCCACGATCGAGTGGATCGGCCTAGGGGCGGCCTAGGGGTGGGGGAGTGGATTCGCGTCCCTGGCGCCGAGTAGTGCTGTCATCACAGCGATCTCGTTGCTCTGATCGCGGATCATCCCGCGTGCGACGCGGCGGATCGGTTCCGAGGCGACCGCGTGGATGGCTGCCTCAGCCATCTCGACGCCTCCCTGGTGGTGCCGGATCATGAGTTGCAGGAAGAGTGACTCCGCGTCTGCTCCGTGCAGGCCGGCAAGGCGGGTGATCTCGCTGGTGCTTGCAGTTCCCGGCATTGGTGCGCCGCCCTGTTCGCTCATGACGTGATCGGAACCGTGCATCCACTGCATCGGCCGCGCTGTGGTGAAGGGTTCGTCGAAGAGATTGAGCCAGCCGCGCATCGTCGCGATCTCGGAAGTCTGCGCGGCGACGATCTGGTCGGCGATGACCCGGATCTGCGGGTCGACGTCCCGCGGCAGTGTCTGGGCGATCAGCACCGCTTGCTCGTGGTGCACCGACATGTCCTGTGCGAAACCGACGTCGACCGGGGACAGCTGAACCCCGACGACGCCGGTGTCGCGCGCCGACTGCAGCCACATTCCGGCTGCAATCCCGCCGGCACCGAGCAGCACGGCGCACAGCAATAGAATGATGGGACGGCGGAATGGCGACCGCCGCATGTCACTGCCCATAGGTCGGAGCCTGATTCGCCGGTGCTTGATAGACGGAGTTGTCCAACTGCAGCGCCATGAAACCGTTGTCGCTGCACGAGGTCCAGATCTGGTTGCCGTGGAATTCCGGTGGCGAGAAGCACCAATCCGCGGACAGGTCGCCGAACGCCACCATTCCTGCGCGTGGGCCGAACGCGATCCGCGGATCCGTCTTGCCCTCGAAGACGGCGTGGGCGAGCGGAACGAAATCGAAGAGGGACACACCGATCAGCGACGACAGAGCGTGTGGTGAATTGGTCAGCTGGAGATTCTTGCCGGTCTGCGCCGGCGGGTTGTAGTAGGCGACCTCCCGGATGTGGCCGAGGTCGCGGATGTCGAACACACGGATCCCGGACGACTCCCAGGAACACGCGAGTGCGGTCGGGTCCGCGGGGCGGTCGACCACGCAGTAGTGCGGATCGTAGGAGAAGACCGAGCCGCCTTGCGAGGACCGAAGGTTCGCGGCGGTGTTGGCGGGAAGCTGGATCTCGAGCTTGATCTTCTGCACGATGTCGGCGTGCGCCGGGTCGGCGACGTCGAAGACCTTGATTCCACCGCCGCCCGTTTCGTCGACGGTGAAGATGTAGGGCTTTCCGTCGTACGTGACCGGAATGCTGTGCTGGTTGAAGAACCCGTCGGTCCACAGGTACGTGGCGAGTTGCGGGACGGTGGGATACGGTTCGCCGCGTTGGACAGCGCTGATGTCGAGGACGGTGATCCCACCGAGGTTGGACAGGTACATCCGGTTCCCGTCGGGGGTGATGCCGAAACCGTGCCCGCCGAGTCCGTGCAATCCCTGCCAGATGATCCGTGGCTCGGCCGGGTTTCGGATGTCGATGGCGCTGAGGAACCCCGGGGCGGGTCCGGACACCCAGTAGGTGTTGCCGTCGGGGGAGAAGCCGCCTTCATGCGAGATGAACGGCAGCGGCATGGTGACATCGGTCCCGGCACCTCGGTTCAGCAACCGGGGGTGGGCGCAGTCGGAAATGTCGTAGACGGAGAAGTAGCCGGTGCCTGCGGCGGCCGGGACCGCGGTGGCTGCGAGCAACTTGCGTGCCTTGTTGACCTTCAAACTCTCCCAGGTGCCACCCAGCATCGCGGGTTCGTTCAGGGTCGTGGACAGCACCGGCTGCGCGGGGTTCGACACGTCGAGTACCTGCACGCCGGGTGTGTCGGGGTCGAGCAGGTTCCCGGGGAAGAACGTGCTGGTGTAGGAGCAGTGGTCGTAGGTCACCGACAGCAGGCCACCACCGCGATCCTGCAGGCCCCCGAGCAGCGACATGTTGCATCGATAACCCTGGGTGCTTCGTCCGCTGTTGCGGTCTTCGGCCGGAACGTCGCCCTGCATACCCGTCTCCGGCAGCGAACCGGGACCGCAGTCGGCCCGCGGGACGGCCGTCGACCCGACGTCGTTGAAGAAGAACGTCTCGGCCGACGCGACGGCGGGTGCGGGGCTCGTCGCGACCCCGAGGACGACCGACACGGCAAGGGCTGAGGTAGCCACACCTCGCCGCATTCTGGCGATCCGCATCACCAACTCCCCCCGACGGTGGGCTCGACTACGCGAACGCTAGCAATCAGTACTCCAGTTCACACACAAATCGGCCAACTCCGCGAAACCCGTGTGCGGGCGGGCGACTGTCCCGCCGGAGTGGGGGCGGAGTGGGACGGATCCCTACACTGTGTCCCGTGCGAATCGCGACCTTCAACATCAACGGGATCCGCGCGGCGCAGCGGCGCGGCTTCGAGGACTGGCTCGGCGAGCGTGAACCCGACGTCGTCGCGCTGCAGGAGGTCCGCGCTCGTGCCGCCGCCATCCCGCCGGGGGTGTTCGGCCGGTATCACCTCGCATACGACGAGGGCGAGTTCGCCGGCCGCAACGGTGTCGCGATCCTCACTCGATGCGCACCCGTCGCGGTTCGAACGTGGAGCGGCACGGCGTTGGTGCAGGCACCGGGTGAAACGCACATCGAGAGAGTCGAACTGGAGCCGGAGCCGTTGGCTCGGGGTCTGGGGGAGTTCGCGAACCATGGTCGGTACATCGAGGTCGACCTCGCCGAGTCGCCGATCACCGTCGTCTCGATGTATCTGCCGAAGGGCGGCCTGCCTGCCCATCTCCAGAAGCCCGGGCGGATGCGGGAGGCCCCCGACGGGGGCGTCCGCTACGACCGCAAGATGCGCTTTCTCTCCGCGTTCGCGCGCCAGCTGACCCGCTCGCGCCGCACGGCTCGCGCGCGGGGCAGAGAACTGCTGTTGATGGGTGACCTCAACATTGCGCACACCCGGTACGACGTACGGAACTGGCGGCGCAGCAATCAGGCCGAGGGCTATCTGCCGGAGGAGCGCGAGTGGTTCGACTCCATCGTGTCGCCGCGCACCCTCGTCGACGTCGTCCGGCGACACCATCCGGACGTCGACGGTCCGTACTCGTGGTGGTCGTGGCTGGGAAAGTCGTTCGTGAACGATGTCGGGTGGCGCATCGACTACCACCTCGCGACGCCGCAACTGGCGCGGACGGCGGTCACGGCCGGCACCGACCGGGACCCGGCGGCGGATCGCCGGATGAGCGATCACGCGCCGGTCGTCGTCGACTACGAATTCTGAGCTGCGCCGGTCACCTCGTTCGCCGTGAGGCTGGAGGGTCAGGTGGTCAGCTTCATGGACAGGAAGGCCAGGGTTGCCCCGAACTCCCGGATCTGGCTGGGCTGGTCCGGCCGGCATGCCCAGGTGATCAGGTCTCGATCGGCTACCAGGTCGGCGGCGCGCCGACGTGACTCTTCGGGGTCGGGCGGTGTCGCCCGAAGCGCATCACCCAGCCGGCTCAGGGGTTCGACGAGCGGGATGAGTTCGGAAGGCGGGCGGTTCTCCGGTGTGAAAACCTGCTGAGCGCTCTTGATCACCGTCATCGCCGCGAGCCACGAACCTTCCCAGGTACCGGCCTGGTCATTCGGAGGATGCATGGCGCCAGCGTAGACATCGGGGTACGAGTCTCGCTGGGACTTCATCGGCCTGCCCCCCGACCGCACCGAATGTTGCGTCCGCAACCGCACGGACGATCGACTCATCGGCGATGGGCGCGCACGGGCCTTCTACGGCTGTGCGACGACGGTGTTTCCGTTGTCGTCGGTGCAGTTGATCGTGTAGCCGATCTCCGCCGATTCCGGGTCTCCCGCGAGGCGGCATTCCCACCCGTCGAAGCTGTACACCGGTTCACTCTTGTCGCGTCCCGTGAAGTACTTCGTGAGCATCGTGTGCGCCTCGTCGCACCGGAGTGTCCCCTTCACGATGACCACGGTCGCGGGCTTTMCCGTCTCCGGGTAGGTAACGGGGCCACACTGATTCGATCCGCGGGCCTGCTGGGGAAGCGGTGCGGCGGTGGGCGCGATCGGTGGTGGGGTCGCGCCGGGAATGCTCACCGGCAGCGGCGTGAATTCAAATTTGTACCCGTCCGTGGCGACGGTAAAGCCCTTGCCCGTCGCATCCTCCCGGCACGAGACTCCCGAGAACTGCACATTGCAACTGAATCCGTCGACCGCGAGGGTGGTGTCATAGGGGAGGACATTGGCGTTGCCGGGAAAGAGTGCCTCGTTCCAGTTCTGGAAGTTCGGCTCCTTCCCCGCCTCGACCGCGATGAGGTCGGCCTCGGCGGGCGGGCCGCCGTCCGGCGACGCGATCTGCGGGGTTCCCGGGACTCCCAAAGG
>NZ_JBFUHV010000321.1:0-4771 GCF_056402215.1 Rhodococcus sp. P4_B6
TCACCGGGGACTGCGGTGGATCTGGCGCTGATTCTCAGGATGCTGAGCGAACTCCGATTGACGCAGCGATATCCGGGATGAAATCGCTCACCGTCTGTCTTCGCACTTCGTGCTGTCCGCGACAAATCGGTTCCGCCGGATGCGTATACGAATTCTCCTCGGTTGTCGTACTCGACGCGGATCAGTGACCTGGCGGTCGCGGCCAGCTCGGCTTCGGTCGGCACGTATCCGCGGGTTCTGAGGCGGCATGGCAGTGCCTGACAGCGGCAAATCCATCGTGATGACCGTGGCACTGGTGCGCGTACCGAGTACGTCGACCGCACACATTGCGTGCCGGGGAGTGCTGTGTCGCCCCAGTATGAAATTCTGGGTGTCGTTCGGCCGGGTGGAAGCTGTGAAGTGCAGGGGGAAGCGTGAGCGTCGGGGCTGATGATGGTTTGAGTGCACCTGATCCGGTGCAGGTGCGGGAGCATGTGCAGGCGATTCAAGGGCGGATTGCCGAGACGGTAGGTCTTGGCGCGGGTGTGTACCTAGTAGCGTGTCGCTGCTTAGTTCTGCCTTGTTTCGTTTAAGTTGGAGGCGGCAGACTTCCCCTTCCCCTCTGCCGGTCAGGACTGTTGTCAATGCCTTCGCAGAAGAAGCGTCCGGTGACGTTGAGCTCGGCTGATCGTGAGTTCTTGGAACGGTTGACCACSACCGGGGTGCATCCGGCYTCGATGATCCGRCGGGCCCGGGTGTTGCTGGCGCTGGACACCTCGGTCGGGGCGGTCGATGAGAAGAAGGTGATCGCGGCACGGTTGGGGGTCTCGGGTGAGACGGTGCGRCTGGTGGCCAAGCGGTTCGCTGARACCRGTCAGGACGTGGAGGCCACGATCGGGCGCAAGCAGCGYGACCTGCCACCGGTGCCSTCGCAGATCACCGGCGAGATCGAGGCCAGGTTGATTGCGTTGGCSTGCWCRMAGCCSCCSGMGGGWCATGCCCGGTGGTCGCTGCGACTGCTGGAGAAGCACGTCGCCCTGRTCGASGACATCCCMGACCTGGACCACTCGACCATCGGCCGGATTTTAAAARAACGAAACTTCGTCCTCACCTGAAGAAGTGCTGGACCATCCCACCAAAGGCGAACGCGGAGTTCGCAGCCCGGATGGAAGATGTCCTGTCGGTCTACGCCCGCCCCCACAACCCCTCTCGCCCGGTGGTGTGCATGGACGARAAGCCCTACCAGCTCCTCGCTCACGTGCGTGACCCGMTCCCTGCAGGCCCGGGACGCGATCTGAAGGAGGACTCCGAGTAYGTGCGGCACGGGACCTGYTCGATCTTCTGCTGGGTCGAGCCCCTGGCCGGCTGGCGGCGTGTCGATGCCCAGCCCCGGCGCACCAAGATCGACTGGGCCCGGCAGGTCAAAGAGCTTCTGTGCGTGGACTACCCGGACGCGGAGACGGTGGTGCTGGTGATGGACAACCTCAATACCCACGGCATCGGATCGCTCTACGAGGCCTTCGAGCCGGCCGAGGCGTTCGCGCTCGCGCAGCGACTCGAGATCCACCACACCCCCAAGCACGGCTCGTGGCTCAACATCGCCGAGATCGAACTCTCGGTGCTGACCCGCCAGTGCCTGGACCGGCGCATCGAGGACCTCGAGACCCTGGGCGCCGAACTCGCCGCCTGGCAACGACAGACCAACGCCGATCAACGCCAGGTCCAGTGGCACTTCACCACCGACGACGCCCGCATCAAACTCCGCCACCTATATCCCAACACTTAGCAGCGACACGCTACTAGTTGTACGGACAACTGCCCTGCAGGTAACCGGGAAGGAAACGCCGCTGAACGTGCGGGCAAGTTGTCAGGCATTCCGCGCCCGTGCGTGGTTGAGGAGGACCTGGACTCGCATGTTGTCTCAGGACTCCGTCAACACATCTGTCTCAGGACCTCGCGGACAGTCTGGTCAGTGGTTGAAATGCAATTAATCGGTCGAGTGTGCGTTCGCGTGATGTGCACTTGGCCCGCAATCAGGTGACCGCCTGCTGGCGATGGCACCGACACTGCCCGAGCGCACTCAGAGCGCTCTGATCGGCGCCGGCCAGGTCGCCTGGCAGCAGGTTCAGTCGGGCTCCCCACATCGGAAGCGACATCGAGCGGCACGGCCCAGGGCCCCGGCGCCTGGTGATCGGCGCTCGGTGATCGCCCGCGTGTAACGCCGCGGCCTCCACCGCGAATAACCAGCGAACGTTGTCCGCGCCCACTCCGGGGCACGGGAGACAGGCAACAACCACCTGATGTCAACACCCCCGGGTGGGGCGTGTCGCCACGGGTATCGACGATGCGCAGCGAAGAATCAACGTAGAACGCAACAAGCGAGGAGGGTCCGATGAACCCCAGCCGGATGCGCAGACTCCGGCCGGTACCCAACACCGAGCCGCAACTGACGTTCCGCACCATCCACGGATACCGACGCGCCTTCCGCATGACCGGCAACGGCCCCGCACTGCTACTGCTGCACGGCATCGGCGACAACTCGACGACATGGACCGAGATCATCCCGCACCTCGCCGAGAACTACACCGTCATCGCACCCGACCTACTCGGCCACGGCCGCTCCGACAAACCCCGCGCCGACTACTCCGTCGCCGCCTACGCCAACGGCATACGCGACCTACTCTCCACCCTGGGAATCGACCACGCCACCGTCATCGGACACTCACTCGGCGGCGGCATCGCGATGCAATTCGCCTACCAATTCCCACACATGGTGGATCGGCTCATCCTGGTCTCCGCCGGCGGCATCACCAAGGACGTTCACCCACTCCTGCGCCTCGCAGCGACACCGATCCTCAACGAGGCACTGAAATTGCTGCGCCTGCCGGGAGCGGTGCCCGCGGTGCGATGGGTGGGAACGGTGTTGACCCGGCTGCACGGCACCCCCCTGCACCCCGGTGCCGCGCTGCACGACACCCCGGATCTGGTGCGTATCTTGACCGAACTGCCCGACCCCACCGCATACGAGGCCTACCTACGCACCCTGCGTGCGGTGGTCGACTGGCGCGGACAGACGGTGACCATGCTCGACCGCTGCTACCTCACGGCCAGTCTCCCCGTTCAACTCATCTGGGGAGACCGGGACACCGTCATCCCCGTCAGCCACGCCCACACCGCGCACACGGCAATGCCCGGCTCCCGCCTGGACATCTTCCCAGACGCCGGGCACTTCCCCTTCCGGGACGACCCCCTGCGCTTTGTCCACACCGTCGAGAAGTTCCTCTCCGATACCCGCCCCTCACCATTCGACGAGGCCAGATGGCGGCAACTACTCAACACCGGAACGGTCCAGGCGGCCCTCACCCCCGACGCTTCGACGCGTGCCACCGTGCTCGACGCGGTCGGACCCGCCGAAAGCAAAGCCACCTGACTCGCGCTCACAAGACCGACCCCGGGCACAACACCCACCCGGCACCCGGGTACGAACCCACACGGCACGGTCACCGGCCGCAGGCAGGCGCCCCTCCGGCGCCCATGGTGGCTTCGGCATGGCGGTACCACCACACGACACGTCAGGCGCTGACGTCGCCACCCACGGGACCGCGCCGAGGCCATCTCCGTGCGCGTTTCAGCACGAAGTGTGCGTTTTACTGCAAGACCGGAGACCCCCGCCGGAGGGATGCTTTATGCAGGCCATGACACAGCATGCGGGAGCGCACTCTGATGACTGCAGTACACGAGAACGTCGGTGCCACAGGGCTTCCTGATGGAATCGCAACGCAGCTGTTCATCGGCGGACAGGCCGCCAGTCGCACCTCGCCGCGCGATCCACTGAGCGTGTCACCGTTCAATTCCGAAAGCGACCCATCTGCTGTGCCTGATCATCCGCACCACCCCATCGACCGGAACTGGCAGCACCGCGCCTCCTGCCGCGGCACCGACACCGACATGTTCTTCTCCCCCGACGGTGAACGCCGTAGCGTCCGCGCCCGGCGCGAGCACGCCGCCAAACAACTCTGCCAGAGCTGCCCCGTACTCACCGACTGCCGCACCCACGCCCTCACCACCACCGAAACCTATGGCATCTGGGGTGGCCTCTCCGAAACCGAACGCGCCCGCCACACCCGACGCACCCGCCGCGCGACTTCCCGATCCCCGGGCGGCACACTGCGCCGTCTCACTCTCTGACCGGAAAATGCCGAAGGTGGGTGGCAGGCGATAGCATCCGGCGTAGCTTGCGGAGCCGGATCAGTTTGTGAAGGTATGTGTTTGGGTTAGGCAGCGGGCGTGACGGTGACCCGGTAGCCGAGGGCGGCGAGCTGGGCGAGGTGGCTGCGAAGCTTGCGTTCGGTGTTGATGTGGCGGGTGTGATAGTCGGCGCCGAGGTCGTGGAACCGGACGTTTGTGTCGATGAGCAGATGCCAGACCACGACGAGGATGGAGCGGGCGACGGCGACGAGGGCTTTGAGCTTGCCGCGACGTTTGACGATTCGCCGGTAGCGTTCGCCGAGGAAGGTGTTTGTTTTGGCGGCTGCGGCGGCGGCCTCGCCGAGCACTCCCTTGAGATAGGGATTGCCCTTGCCGGTTCGACCGCCGCGCTGGATCGGCCCGGACTGGATGGTGCGCGGGCACAGTTTCGCCCACGACACCAGGTGCGCGGCCGTGGGAAACACTGTCATGTCCGGTCCGACTTCGGCGAGAATGATCTGCGCGGCGCCACGCCCGACGCCGGGAATTTCGTCGAGCCGCTCGATCACAGTGAGTCCAGACCCGCCGCGCGCCGCGTCGTGGC
>NZ_JBFUHV010000322.1:0-4766 GCF_056402215.1 Rhodococcus sp. P4_B6
TTCTACCTCAACGGGCCCTACGACAATCCGGCTGCCGTCATTGCGACTCTCGAGCGGTCCGTGGGTGCGGGGAACTTCCACGTCTCGGTGGCCGCGGGAACGATGTGATTGTCACGAACAAACCCGACGTCGAGGGGAACGCCCGACTTCATGGGCCGTAGGCCGAGCAACAGCCAACGCCGCTCTCTGTGCTTGCGTCGATCTCCGTAGTCTGTCGATTGCCTGGTTGTGCGGTGGCTCGACTTGTCTCTCATTCGATCGTTTCTGCGACACGAATGCACCCCGGGACGGCCACGGTGGTCATGGTGGGTCGTCGGGAACCGCCCAGAGACCCGAGCCGGACTGTCGGCCGGTGTCGGGGATCAGTGCCCGGAGCCGGGCGGCGTCGTCGCGCAGTGCTTTCTGCAGGTGGGGGCGGAAGTCCTCGGCGACGTCTGGTGGTAGTGGGCAGCCGTGGTGTACGAGGGCGGCGGTGTTCTCGATGAGCCGCGCCGCTCGCGTGAGGAGGGGCTCCGGCACTCGGACGGTGGGGAGGTCGCCGGCGTGGTCTCGGGTCAGGACGCCGAGGGTGGAGATCAGTGCCATCGCTGGTGCCGGCTCGTGGGGATCCTTGTCGACGCCGGCGAGGGCGGCCGCCTCGACGAGGGCGGCGATCGTCGCACCGAGGGTGGGCAGGGGCATGGGTATGGTGCGGGGCAGTGTCAGCAGGTCGGCGCCGGGTGCCTCTTCTTTGATGCTCAGGGCCAGTTCGCGGGCGAGGGTGCGCAGTGTGTCGTGGTCGAAGTACTGGCGGGCGGTGCGTTCGGTGATGCGCATCTGTTCCGCTACGGCGGCGACTCGGTCGGTGAGCAGGGCCTCGAGTCGGTCGGTGGGGACGGTCAGACCGATGCGTGCCAGCTCCTCGCCGAGGGTGGACGCCGTGGTGCTCACCCACGATGATGGTCGCGGCATCGAGGCCTCCTGATCTGAGCGTTCCACCACACCTGGTCTGTCTACCAGTCCGCCCGCGGTGGCGGCGGCAGGCGACTGGAAACGTCAGGACCCGGACCCACCCCGCGGTCCGCTCCAGCGCGAAGTGACGGGTGCGCCGGGGGAGGTCACTGATCGATCGAGGCTCCATTCGTTGGATCAGCTCTGGTTCCGACGCCGCCRGTGTCGAGTCGTACGTTTCCGGCCTGAGCTGGCGTGGGAAAGCGGGGAATTCATCCAGMCAAAATGGTATAGTTTCTATACATGTCTGGGTTTGAGTTCGATCCGAACAAGAGCGAAGCGAACCTGGCCAAGCACGGCATCGATTTTCTGTCGGCGCAGGCACTGTGGCGAGATCCGCACCGGCTCGAGGTGCCCGCGAGAACTACGGATGAGCCGAGGTGGCTGGTGATCGGTGTGATTGACGGAAAATGGTGGTCCGCGGTGGTGACCTATCGTGCGGACCGGACCCGGATCATCTCGGTTCGGCGCTCACGTGATGGAGAGGTGGCGCTTTATGAGAGCTGACGAGTTCGACGAGCGTTTTGATGCCGGCGAGGACGTGACGTTCGCGCTCGATACGGCCCGGGCCCGGCGCCCGGGCGAGGAGCAGCGGCGTGTCAACGTCGACTTCCCGGCGTGGATGATCGCGGAGTTGGATCGTGAGGCGACTCGTCTCGGGGTTACCCGGCAGTCGCTGATCAAGGTGTGGATCGCCGAGAGGCTCGAACGCAACGGCTCAACGGCCGCCTGATCCTGCCGCGGTGGCGTGGCGGTACCGAGGGCTCGATCGGTGGACTCGGCTCGGTGGTCTCGGTGTGGGGGCGGTAGTTCCGTCGCCGCGAGTTGGCCCCCATATGGGCGAAGGCGCCTATGTCGGTGCGCATTTCGATTCCTGGTCGAGCACCGGCGACCGGGGGGGAGTCGGATCGGTTCACCGCGGATGATCTGGTTGCGGTGACGTTTTCTGTCGGTCCGCGACGCCGCCGGCGGCGAGGACGACCAGCTGACGGGCTTGATCGGAGAATCTCTTGAACATCATGACGCGCTCCCTCTCCAGGCGTCGCCGCGAGCGATGCGATCCGCTGCTGAATTCCCTGCTGTTCATTCTGGGGCCCTCGGTGGCCGTCTCGGCGTGATCCCTTCGGGGCGCCGCTGCTTCTCGGGTTCGTCACCGGCCTGATCCTCTTCCACGGTGTCCCGCGGGAAATTCAGCTGATCGTGGGTGTCGGGTTCTGCGGCGGGTACACCACCTTCAGCACCGCAAGTTTCGAGACCGTGCGGCTGATTCAACGCCAGAAATACGCCGCCGGGATCGCGAACGCGGTCGGCACCCTTCTGGTGACCGTCATCGCCGGCGGTGCCGGTCTCGCCCTGGCTTCGGTGTGAGGAGAAGATCAATGACCAAGAAGGAAAATCACCACGCCACCCGGGACAACCTGCGGGACTGGCGCACCCCGCTGCGCGTGGACGGACCCGCCGCCCCGACCCCGGCGGTGTGCCATCTGGTGGTCGGCTTCGACCGGCATCCCGCCAGCCACGCCGCCCTGACCTACGCGATGGACCTCGTCGGCCGACTCGATGCTTTTCTGCACGTCGCCCATATCGTCGACGTCGACGACATGCCCGTCGAACCCGACCGGGACGACTGGGAAGAACGCTTCGCCGACGCCGTCGAAGCCGAGCGCACCGAGGCCTGCACCATGCTGGCCACCCTGCCCGGGAACTGGGCCTACTACTCGAGGGAAGGAAACCCGGCACAGCTGCTGACCACGATCGCCGAAGCCAACGACGCCCTGATGATCATCATCGGTACCTCCCGTGGCGGCGTGATGTCCCTGTTCGAGCGGGTCCTCGGCGAATCGGTGTCCTCGAAACTGGTCCATCACGCCCGCCGCCCCGTCCTGCTCGTCCCGAAACACTGACCACCCCAGGGACTGCTCGCGCCCGATGCTCGCCCGGCCGATCGTCGCCGCCAGGCCGGGCGACGACGGCGCGATCAGCGGTAGGTGGACGCCGGCCCCGACGTGGGCCAATGAAATGAAGAAGGGCGATGGGACTCGCCCCGACAAATTGCAGGGTTCACCCTAGCGGCGAGCATGCCGGGCCAGAAGGTGCTTCTTGTTGGGCGTTGATCACGCTGTGGGTGGCGAGGCGGGCACCCATTTTCGTGTAGGTCAGGCCCCTCGTTATGAACGCGCACAGCCCCTCGACGTTAGTGGCGGGGACGGCAAGACTATAAGCACTGAGTGGTCCGCATCGACCCCAGCCCAGAACCCCAGCCCAGAGAGGGGCACTGCCATGCAGTCCGACGAACTTGACCAGGAGCAGAGCCTGCGGAGCGACCAGATAGCGCTTTCGCGCCGCACAGTTGTCGCCGGTATCGGCGCTGCAGCAGCCGCCTTGGCCGTTGGTAGCGCGCTGTTCGGTAGGACACGCGCGTCGGCTGCGCCCGGCGCCAGCGCCGGCCCAGCTGTGAAGCCCGCGGGTGCACCCGTGAAGACCGGCAGCGTTCCCGTCGGCAACGTTCCCGTCGGTGGCGGCGCGGTGCTCGGCGATGCTGTTGTCACACAGCCCAGTGGCGGTGACTTCCGTGGGTTCTCGTCGACATGCACGCACGCGGGGTGCACCGTCTCCGACGTCTCCGGCGGCACCATCAATTGCCCGTGCCATGGCAGCAAGTTCAATCTCGACGGGTCTGTGCACACCGGTCCGGCAACCGTTCCGCTCGCCCCACGGAGCGTCTCCGTGCAGGGTGACTCGGTCGTGATCGGCTGAGGTGTGTGAGAGCTCGGGACGACCGCTGTCACTGGTTGTTCTCGGGGAGGCCAGCGTTCGGTCACATCATTTTCGATACAACCACTGGCGGATGCGGCTCGCGCTGCCGGACATCGCGTCACGTTCGCCACGGGCCGCGTTCGTGCCGACGCTGCACGCGCTGGGTTTAGGGTTGGCAGGCAGGAATCACGGCAGAGGCGATGGCCGCAGTCCGGTGTCGTGATTCGAATCCGGAGCCAGGTCCCGACTGAGGGATCGGGATGACCGCGTTCGTCGAGGTGGGTGGGATACGAACCGGACCCGACCTGTTGCCGAWCGTTGACCGGTCATCGCTACGGCACCACCACCGCGGACTAGCGCTCTGACGGTCATCGACGTGTGGGAGTCGGAACAACGGTGTCGACGTGGACGGGAAGTCGCGGACAGGCGGTGCGACCCACCTCGACCACCAGCCTGCCTATCGATTCGATCAGCGTCGACGTGCGGGTCCTGCTCTCGACGGTGTTGTGAGCAGAGGCATGTGCGGGCCCTGCCGCGGAGGGCCCGGATGGGCGATGACCTTGTCAGCCGACGGTCAAGTCGCCGTGCATGTTCGGATGGTACGTGCAATGGAATAGGTAGGTCCCGGGCGCCGACGGCACCGTCAGTGTCGCGGTCTCGCCGCCCTCGATCGCGACGTCGAACGTGCCGCCGGTGTCTGCGGTTACCGTGTGTTCGGCCGTGTCGCTGTTGCGAACGGTGACCTGTGTGCCGGGTGCCACCGTGGCGGGCACCGTGTAGGCAAATCCCGAGATGACGATCTCGTTCGCTCCCGCCGCCACGGCCCCTTCCGATGACGGCATCGACGTAGTGTCGGTGAGCACCGGGGTGGGTGCGTAGTCGACGGTGCTGCCGCCGTCATTGCTGCAGGCGGTGAGCGCACACGCGGCGAGGAAGGCAGGCCCCAGCAGAGCTGTGGAGAGCTTCATATCCGATACCACGATTTATCGGCCCATTCCGTTCACTAAAACGCTGCGAAC
>NZ_JBFUHV010000323.1:0-4750 GCF_056402215.1 Rhodococcus sp. P4_B6
GCACTGCCTCGATCGCCTGGCCCATCGCGGTCAGCTCGGCGAGCGTGGCACTGCCTCGATCGCCTGGCCCATCGCGGTCAGCTCGGCGAGCGTGCGTCGACCGATGAGTTGTGCCCCGATCACGTAGTTCGACCCGGGCGTCTCCTTCAAGGCCAGCTCTGCTTCTTCCCACGTGTGTGGACCCTCGAAGAAGATGACGTCGACGCCGGTCTCGGCGCGGTAAAGCTGTGCACGCCGAATGGCTTCGTCGAGGCCTCCGCCGGCAGCGCCGAATCCGTCCGTACGAGCGACGATCACGAAATCAGCATCCGCTCGGTCCCGAGCTTCGACCGCCGCGTTGAGTCGACCTATCGCCTCCGCGTCGGATACCAGTTCGATTCCGGTCGTTCCCCCGGACTTCTTCGGCTCCCGCTGGTCTTCGATGTGTATTCCGCCGACACCGGCGTCGATGAACTCCTGCACCGTTCTCTGGACGTTGATAGGTGCACCGAAACCAGTGTCGGCGTCGCAGAACACAGGTACGTCTACACTTCTCGCGACGCGCCGTGCGTGCGCTACCACTTCAGTGAGAGTGAGCCAGCCCGTATCGGAGGCACCCTCGGCCCACCACGCCGACATTCCACCCGAGAGCTCGAACGCCTCGAATCCTGCGTGCTGGGCCATCTGCGCGTGAATCGGAAGCGCGCCGAACGGCATGACTACGGTTTCGGGCCGCTCGAAGATTTCGCGCAACGCGGCACCGGGCGAGCTCAGGCCCATGATTGCAGTCCCTTTTCGAGTCGATGTATTTCGTTTTGTGACATGACTTTTCTCATTCTTGTTCGGTCTGTGGATCGAGTGGTCGATGGTGTGACTAGGCGTCCGACTGGCCCTGGTTGAACCCGAGAGTCACCACGATGTATACGCAGTCCTCGTCGTACGGGTTCTTCCATGCGTGAGGTACGCCCGCCATGACGAGCAAGTCACCCGGCACCAGAGTGCGCTTCTTCCCACCGGGGAGTTCGAGATCAACCTTCCCCGAGATCACCACCTCGTAGTCGATGGTGTCACTGGCATGCATGGCGGGATCACCATCGTCTCCGGTGCCGGTCATGCTGGGTCCCAGGTCATCGATATCGACGTTGTTTCCCGCCGACCGTGCCGGGAAGCTGCTCACACCAAAGGTCGAACCGTTCGGCCCCGCCAATTCGACACGAACGGGGGGCTTGCCGATGTTGTCTTTGCTGTGCTCGCCCTCGACGGCCCAGTAGAACGCTCCGCTGGCGACGCCCGGCAAATCGATCACAGCGGGAGACCCGACCTCCAAGAAGTCGGTCTCACCTGAATCGGTGGTACCCGCGACTACCAAGTTGAACTTTGATGGATGTGGAAAGGTCATGCGATCCCCTCGGGAATTGTCTGCTGCTTCTGCCGTTCGTAGAACGGAAGTTCGAACTGAACGTCAGGCACGAAGCCCCGCGCTGCGCATCAGCGGGAAGATCTGCTYGTGCAAACGGTCCAAGCCCTCGTTGTAGTCGACCAGACCGGTGCAGATTCCCGAAATACCTGCATCGGAGAGCTTCTGAAGCCCTTCTACAATCATTTCCGGCGTACCTACCAGCGGAACGAGACCCGCCCGCATAAAGGCCTTCACGGACTCGTCGTCCTTGAATTCGTCGAAGTTGATGCTTCGGGCATCACCCGACTCGATGATCTGCTTGTAGCGGGCTGCGCTCTCCCAGTCGCCCTTTTCCTCGACCACGTACTGCACGTAGTCCAAGGCTTCCTTCTCGGTGTCCTTGCACACGATGTGGACACCTGCCCACAAAKCGAGGTCTTCGCGACCTGCCTCGTCTGCGTTCTTCCGAAGCTGCGTGACGGCCGGCTTGGCGCGATCCACGTCGTAGATTCCGGCGAACAGGATGTTGGCGTGGTCGAATGCGAACCGCTGGCCAGCCGGGCTAGAGCCGGCACTCATCACCACGGGACCGGGCGCTTGCACAGGCTTGGGGAAGGCCTGCGCACCCTGGAGCTTGAAATAGTCTCCGTCGAAGTCGAACTCGAACTGTTCACCCTCGTCGGCCCACAGGCGCTCGACGATTCGCATCCACTCGTCCGCCAACTTGTAACGCTCGTCGTGTCCGGGGATTTCCGCGCCGAACATCCGGTACTCCGGCTGGTGGTAGCCGGCGACGGCGTTCAAGCCCATGCGGCCGCCGCTGATGTGATCGACTGTCGCGCTCATCTTCGCCGCCATCAGCGGATGGATGAACGGGACGTGGCATGTCGCGAAGATCTGGATGTTCTCCGTCGCTGCCGCGAGACCCGCGGCCCAGGTGAAGGTCTCGAACTGTCGTCCCCAGGGTCGCTCGGGGCCGGACAGTCCCGTCCACCGGGCAATGGGGATGAAGCCCTCGACGCCGTACTTGTCTGCCTTTTGAGCAAGTTTCTGAATCTCTGTCCAGTTGCCGAGCTTGATCGTGTTGTCGGCGAGAGTCAGGCCACCTTGTCCCGTGGACACGTTCGCTCCGAAGATCGCGACTTTGAATGCGTTCGGTCCGTCCGCGATGGGCCGCTGTGAACGTTCGACGGTGTGGTCGGCGACGAACTCGCGCGGTACATCGTTCTGGGTCAGTTCAGGGACAGTCATCGATGGTCTCCAGATATGTTGAAGGGCGCCGGAAGCACCCTCGTCGGTGAGATTGCGCGAGCATGCACTCGCAGCAGCGATTGTGCGCCCGGCGTCGAACAGGATCCGGTCATCGTTCGATGCTCGTGACGCCGCATTCTTGGCGAACCGGTCCTGGCCGATACCGAGTCGCTGCATGGACGGGATCTCGCGTATGGAAAGCCCGTCGGAGGCCCCACGCGGCGAGTGTTCCAGCTCACATTCGCTACGTCCACGTTAAAAGACGACGGCGCCCTACCGGCACGGGTTTGGACGCCAACAGAGCTGATAAACGCGCCAACCCGGGGTGCCTGACACCAGTGGCGTAACAAACAACGGTGTTGGCGGGCTTTCCCGCAGGCGACGACCATTTCGCTCCGTGTTCCGTTGCGTGAGCCCGAAATCGGCAAACTGGTGCGAGATGAGTTGTCAAGGAGCGGAGGTCGGCCGATCGAGCRACCTAGCACACGACGGATCACTGCCACCCGAAGCTGCGATCGGGGGATGCGGTGAAAACTGCACTCGTACTTCAACCTGACATTCCGAAACAGCGGCCACACACTGCGCCGCTACTCCCGGACGCCGATCTCGACTGGGCGAACTGCGCCCGCGAATGCCGATATCGACCCCGACGCGTCCAACCCGACCAGGAGGTGCAGTTCCCACTCACGAGGAAATGGGCTTTCAGCTCGGTCAGGGCGGGGACCGTGTCAACCTCTGAGTATGTACTGCTCTGTGCCGCCGACAGCATTGCCAACTGTGTGGGCGCGCGAATTGGTTCTGGCGCAACCATGCCGACCATCACCGCTTAGGTTAAGGTTGCGGGCACCGCAGAGTATACGTCGCGTACGGTCGATATCGTGTCTTTGCGGGCGCACGACGAGTAGGTGACAGGAATCGACTACGGATACTTCCCGGAGTGTGATTCCCTTTCAGCATCTACCGCGAGCTCGATGTCACCACCCGGTTCTTCGACGGGCGTACCGGCGGTCGATTCCCCTTCGTTCGGATCGATTTCCCGTGGCCGAATCGCGCCGGGGCAACGCAATACGTCTGGTGCAGGTTCACACGAGTCTGCGGATAACGGGTGTGGAGTGGACGAGCAGCCCAGAATTCACATGAACAGCGTTCGGTTCAGACGCACGAGGAAGTCGGCGCCGGGATCCCGCGCGCCGCTGCCGTTCATCCGTTCCATCACTGCTGCGAATGCAATATCCCGGCGCTTAGACGAACGGGAAGGGTCAGCGGCGGAGAGCGCCGCCGGCATCTCCTCACGGGTGAGGTCTGTGCAGTAACACGGCGTGCCCGGTTGTTGGCGCCATGACTCGCTCAGGGTGCCCGCGTCGACCGCGTCGAACCCGGTGTCCTCGACGAGAGTCAGCCCCACTCGACGATCCTGCTCACGGTCGGCGGCAACGGGAATCGCGAGACGATCCGGGCTTCCGGCAGGCGTTCCCAATCGCGAAAGGGAGTCGGAACCGATTGCATTCCATGCCTTGACCACTGGCCGGTCCAGCTTGCGGGCTACCCATAGGCTTTCAGCCTGACCGGAATCGATGGCATCGATGCGGCCGTCACGTTCCGGGTAGTAGTTCGAGGTGTCGACGACAACCGTGTCTGGGCCCAGGTGTGCGGTTAGCGGAGCGATGTTCGGGACACAGTTCAGCGGAACGGACAGAACAGCGACATCGACGTCCTTCATCGCTTCGGCCGACGTGACCGCGCGTCCACCACTGGACAGAATGTCGGGTCCGATGGTCTCAGGCCCGCGAGAGTTTGCCACCTTCACCTCGTGCCCAGCGGCACTCAACTTCAAGACCAGGGTTCGTCCTATGTGCCCTGTGCCCAGAATACCAATTCTCATGCTTATCTCCTCGTTGTTGGGACTGCGCAGTGCGTGTCGGTTCGTTCGTGTCGGGGTTCAGTGGAAGGTGAAGCCGGTGAAGTCGTCGGCGGCGACCTTGTCGCATGTGTCGACGTAGCGGTCGAGTCCGCCGACGTAGGGCATGAAGACTCTGCTGCCGTCGTCGCGGTTGACGTGGACCATGTAGTTCTCGACGTTGAGTCGGAGCAGGTGGGAGGCGGCTTCGGCGACGTGTGCTG
>NZ_JBFUHV010000324.1:0-4677 GCF_056402215.1 Rhodococcus sp. P4_B6
ATCTGATCCTGCGACAGGCCCTCCCGATGAGCACACCTGGTCCTGGTCACACTGGCGACGACGCCTACAACACCAGGCCCGATCCTGCCATTACCGAACCCGCGGACACGTCCCATTAGTGCCGTTGCAGTATTAAGCCGTGGCTCCGTGCCATCGACTTTCTAGGACGGCGTCACAGAGACTCCCAACTTGGACGTACGTCTCTTGAACGGGATCGGGCCGCCCTCAAGGTGGTCGAGTGCGAGCTTGTTCAGTGCGTGACGTTCCAGAGATCCCGCAGCCTCAACCTCACCGTGTCCAGCCGTAGCTTTCATCGTCACAATCTGCTCTGCATCACCGCTGACGACGATGCCCGGACTCCGCGTGGCGAACAGATATTGGCGCGTCCCTCGCAGCGAGCGGAGTCGGTCGACGAGATAGTCCTCGATCCAGGGCGCATGGAGCGCATCCTCGGGCTGATCCACCAACACGGGAGTGTTTCCGTCGGCGAGCAAGATGACAAGGATGGCCGTGCAGCGCTGCCCATGGGCGAGTTCTTCAATCGTGGTGTACGACTGGTCGTTGGGCTTCTTGAATTTGATGGTCAGAACGTCCGGCCGATCAATGCCCTGAATTTCAAGTAGTTCTTCCCAGAGATCCTTCTCATCGATGTTCGCGAACAGCTTGGCCACGCTCGCCAGGTCAACGCCGCCGTCAGGGTTGACGATGTCGTTCAAGCTTTCGTTCCACATGCTGCGAGCGAATTTGGCCGGATGGGTGTTCAGCGCTAGTTGGTTGAGCACCTCTTCCCTAACGCGTGAACCGACCTTGATCTGGTCTAGCGCCTGTCGGAATTCTGACGCATCACCAGAATTCGGAATGTCGAGCTTGACGAAGCCGGCGGCCTTAGAGTTGAGTTCCTTGACCCGCTCGCGGCGAAGTTCGCGCCGCTTTCGGCGGGCCTCTTGCAGCGACGCAATGAGGTCCTCACGCTCGGTTACAAGTCTCGCGAGCTCGGGCTCTAACTCCTGATGCAGTTCCGCCTTCGACGCTTCAGCTTGGGTCAGTTTCGATTGAAGGTGCTCAAGATTGGCACGGAGCGCAGAAAGCGAGGAACCCGCATCGACTTTCTCAAGCTCGTCATCGAGCTGCTTCTTGAAGGCATCGAACCTCTGTCCCCAGATTGTCTGAACCTCACCAACCTTCATTGATACCGAAGCCAGTGCGCTCTCGATCTCTGCCCTAGCGGCATCGACCCGCTTCTTACCCTCAGCGAGTGCGCTCGCAGCTGACGCGAACAGATCGGCGTTCTCCGCCACGGATTCATTGATCTCCGCGTCGGGCAAATCCAGTTGCGGGAGCTGCACCGAGTCAAGCCTGTCCTTGGCCCGCTTCAATGCCGTCTGCTCGGTGGCCCAGCTCGACTGTTCCTTTACTGCATCAGTCTTGAACAAATCGGTAAGTTGACGAACCTGCTCTGCCAGACCAGCCTCTTTACCCGCCTCCTCCTGAAGCCGTCGAACCCCAGCGCGCGCAGCGATGAGCTGGCGAGCATTAGCTTTCATCGAGGCAACAGTCGCATCGATCGCGTCGTCGATCTGGTCGAGATCAAGCGATGAATCAATCAAGGTCATCCGGCCGACGGGCTCTCGCGAATACTCCAGGATCTCGCCCTGAGAGAACGCGGCGAGTGGGCATATCGAAGCAGGGTCGACGTCGATTTCGGCCCAGTCCGTTCCGATCTGCTGAAGCACTCGCGACGGCGCGGAGCCAGCTGTGTCGAAGGTCCGCTCGATTCGGAAGCGCTTGCCGTCGGCTGCTATGTGCAACAGGACAACGCTGCTGTTCATCAGGGCTTTCTCCATGCGGGAGTCGATCTCTTGACGAATGGCGGGGAACGCCTCGGAGTCAACTTGCTGGTCGAGTGCGAATCGCACTGCTTCGAGGATGAGCGACTTTCCGGCTCCTGTTCCGCCAAGTAGGCAGTTCAGGTCTGGCGAGAGCTGGATCTTCTGCCCGCCTAGGAAGCCACCGACGATTTCAATGGATTCGATGTGTCGGTACGGCGGCGCCTCCGCCGGAGCTTCAAGGGAAATCCGAAGGTCGGGATCGGCGAACGCATGGCGCAGTCCAACCAGGTCGGGGCGGCTCGCCTTGATCCAGGTGCGGCGTGCGCCGATCCCGACGATGCTGTGGCAGTTCTTCGTGGGGTCCCACGTGTCAGATCCTCGAACGAACGCCAGCTTGCGCTCGTTAACGACGGTCCTTTCCACTACGTCGACTGTGTCCATGTGGACGACTTCGACCGCGCTGATTGCCTGGTTGAGTAGCGTCTTCTTAAGGTGCGCCTTCACCGCCAGCTTCAGGAGCCCCTTGTCCTTTTCAACGTGGGCGGCGATTGCAAGGCCTCCCGACTCTGCGACCAGCTCTGCTGCGTCGGCGAATCCGACTTCAGCCGCGATGTCGAGCTTGCCCCGCTCGGCGTAGCCGATGCCGATCCTGATGAGAAGCTCTTCGAGAACGGTTGGCTCTGTGCCTTCCTCCCAGACCGCCAGCAGGTGGCCCTCAGTGGTGCTGATCTCGACGCCCGGAAGGACGATGAGTGGTTTATCGACCGCAGCTTCAGCCACCTGCTTGTACCATGACACCGTGTTGTGGTCGGTAACGGCAATGGCGTCGAGGCCGGCCGCGATCGCCGCATCTACGATCTCCGTCGCTGTTCCGTAATTTTCCGCCTTCGCGTCCTGCGATCCTGGAGTGTGGACGTGAAGATCAACCGCCCAGAATTTGGCCCAATCACTCATGCTCTTCCTACGCATCCTCTCCTGTGAAACCATTTGCCTGTTCATGTACACGATTAGCGGTGACGTAAGGCGGGGAGCCATTGCTCCGGGTCTTCGCCTGGACTCCTTGCCGGCGCCATCCCCACCTTGAGTCGGTCACTGGGGAACCGAGGACGTACCTGGGGGCAGCCTGTGACGTTGGCTGTGCTGCGACCGTATCGGCCCCAGTCCTCCGAGACAGTAGGTCTGGACGATCGATCGGGGCTCACCCTGCGCCGCTTGGACCAGGTGGGTCGAACCCATTGACCCGCAAGTCAGCAACCAACTGATCCCAATCCCGTGCTTGTGCAGTGCCGCGGGTTCTGCGATCCGCGATCTCGACTGCCAGGCATCCCATGCGGAGGGGCGTCGGCACGTTGACGTGGCGCAGCGCCATGCCCTTCCGGTCATCGAGGATGATCATTCGCGCCAGCGTCTTCCCCGCCGACGCGAGACCGACCAGTGAATGGGCG
This sequence comes from Rhodococcus sp. P4_B6, assembly GCF_056402215.1. Lineage (NCBI taxonomy): Bacteria > Bacillati > Actinomycetota > Actinomycetes > Mycobacteriales > Nocardiaceae > Rhodococcus > Rhodococcus sp. P4_B6. Next base: position 3,275 of record NZ_JBFUHV010000324.1, read on the forward strand.
GCGAGGAGCAGCTCGTCGCGCCGTGCCTGCTCCCGCTCATCCAGGCGAGCGCTGCCGGTTACCGCGTACGCCCGGGCATGCACATGGGTGCGGAGAATGACCTCGGTGGTGATGACGCTCAGTGAGGGGGTGAGGATTCCGGATCGTACGTTGAGCCCGTTGCCCGCCGAGGTACCCAGGTACACCTCGTGCGCGAACGTGCGCAGTTCCCGGTTGTCGAGTTCGTACAGCCAGGAGGAGCCGGGTAGCGGCAGGCTCATCGGGGTCACCAGGTCCGCCGCCAAGTGCTGTGCCCAGAGGACGAGGGCCTCGGCGAGGGAGTCGACCTCGCGGAACCGGCCGCCGACGGTGACGGGGTGTTTGTCGCCGTAGTCCCAGCGGACGCCGCGGAACTCGCCTGACCGGATCTGCCGCAGCGCCTCGAACGGGCGCGCCAGATCATGCCCCGGGGAGCGGACCCGGTGGGCTCGGCCACCGAATCCGGGGCCGGTGTAGTCGATCGGCAACCGTTTGCCGACGCGCTCCCAGGCCCGCATCCGCGCGGTCTTCCTCGTGGCACCGAGCCCGCGGGCGACGTTGCCGTCGAGGGTGGTGTCGTACCAGACCGCGGCCACCCCCAGCACGGTCGTGAGCCCGACGGCGAGGATGTCGTCGCGGTCCCACGGGATGCGTTGCCGGGCCCGCCATCGGTCGAATCCGGCCCGCTCCTCGGGGGTCAGCGCGGCGTCGAGGTCGATGTCGGTCCACCCGCGCTGGGTGCGGAGCCGGTCGTTGGCGGCGGTCAGCTCCGCGTACGAAGCGGGCTGCGTGGTGTCGATGTCCGGCAGCGGATCCGGGACCCCACCGATCAGGGCGGTGCCGGTGGCCGATTCCAGCTCGGCGAGCCGGCGGCTGATCGTGTCGAGGTTCCGATCGACACTGTCGTCCATGCCGCTCACTGCGCGGGTTCCGGGAGACGCTCCAGGATGACCTCGAGCGCCCCCTCGGCCCGCTTGGCGTCCGCGTGCTGCCGGCGCAGTTCCTCCCGCAGTTCCTTGTTCTCCGCGGTCAGGCGTGCGTTCTCACGCGAGAGGTCCCTGATCCGGTCCAGGAGTCGGTCCCCGTCGGCGACGACCTTCTCCAGGCGTTCCTGCAGGCTCTGCACCACGCGGCGTTGCTTCTCGTCCCGGTTCTGCGCCTCGATCAACACACACCGTGCGATCAGGTCCAGGCGCATCGCATCGGCCACCACCTGCCCGGTCGTCCACGACGTCCACCGCGCCCCGGCCGCCGCGGCGCCCGCTCCGGCGATGCCCCCGATCCCGGTCACCAGGGCGGTGCCGCCAGCGATGCCGAACCCGCCGGCCGCGATCGCACCCCCACCCAAGGTGGCCAACCCGGCCGAGGTCGCTGCCGCCCCGGTC
>NZ_JBFUHV010000325.1:0-4674 GCF_056402215.1 Rhodococcus sp. P4_B6
GCCGGGAACAGCGAGGCAGATTATTGGTTGGGTGTGACACGGCGAGCAGTATGTTGGCCGTGGCCTGCAGCGGTGGATATTCTGGCGAGCCGCTGTCATTCGCGTGAATGACACTCAGATTCAGGACAACTACATCCTCAGCCCGGTCTAAGCCGTCTCGCAGGAATGGTCGGATCGATCGGTGATACCGACCTTCTGTGTGAGAGGAGAGAGGGTGGTCGTGTCAAGGAACCATGTTGATCGAATTTGGCGTGCGGGAGTTGCCGGAGTCGGTGGCTTGGCGGCAGCGCTCGTGTCGTCGACGATGCAGGATCCCGGTCTACTCCCGAAAAGTTGCGCGGGGCTTCGCCTGCCGCGGCTGTGGGTGCCTGCCGGCAGTGAGACCCCATCAGCAGGCGTCACGGTTCGGCCGGTGGGATCACCGTACGGTCAGCCGTCGATTGGTTCGCAGATCGCGACAGGCCCGGGACAACCCGGGGTGGCGCATTCGTACAGGTCGGTCTCGATGAGCACGCCGCCGAGGCTGGCGTAGATGTAGTGCCGGAACGCGGCGTTGCCACACGTCACGCAATCTCTGTCGATCTGGATCCACTCGCCGCCCATGGCTGGACCCTAACTGGACGGGGCACGGCATCGACCGCGAGGTCGCGGCGCGCTGGCGACGATCCCGTGGAAGCGCATCGGGTTCGAATCGCGGCTGTGGTGCGTGAGGCCGCAGAATCGCGTGTAGAAATATTCTCCACGGGCCGCGCACCCCTCCTCAGTCTCTTCGTGACCGAGGTCGGTCTCGTCGAATGTTAACTGTGTGAACCCACGTAAGTGCCCGGTCGCACACGACCGCTGGGAGGCGGGAACTGTTGTTCGGGTGACGCCACAGCGGAGCTTTCGCTACGCATGAGTCTGAGGCAATCGCGGTCCGGTGACCGGCAGGACGTCCTGTCGTGTCGTGGTGCGGTTGACAGCGGTGTGGACAGCGTCGGGAAGTGAGCCGGCACCGAGGAAGACGTGCCATCGTCAATCGCTAGTCGTGCGTCGTGTTGATATGTCATGTTTCTGTATCCCGAACGCCCGATGTCTACCTGCACGGCCGTGGACGGCTAGGTTGTCTGTTCGTGCCCCGGCGACTGACGGATGTGGAAGCGACCGAGCGGATGCGTGCTGCAGGTGCTGAGCCGCTGGATCCGTATCCCGGCGCGGGGCGCCCGTGGCGCTGTACGTGTGCGCGTTGCGGACGCACCATCACCCCCAGTCTCCATAGCCTGACGAAAGGCAACGGGCCGTGTGCCTACTACGCGGGGAAAGCCGTGGACCCCGTCACCGCCGTCGAAGTGATGCGAGCGGCGGGCCTGGAGCCGTTGGTCCCGTACCCAGGGAGTAAGAACACGTGGCTATGCCGTTGCAGGCGCTGCGGTAACGACATCGCGCCTCGCTACAACAACGTCCAGCAAAGCCAAACTGGATGTAAGTACTGTTCGGGGCACATCGTCGACGAACTGGCGGCCGAGTCGCTGCTGCGCCAGCACGGTCTCGAACCACTCGAGCGCTATCCCGGTGTCCAGGTTCCGTGGCGCTGTCTCTGTCTGCGATGTGGACGCGAGACCACCAAGCGGTGGAATGACGTCAAGAACGGGGTATCAGGCTGCAAGTTTTGTGCGAGACGGGCGGTCACCGAGGTGGATGTCGTCGCGGCGATGCACGCGGTCGGCCTCGAGCCTTTGGATCCGTATCCGGGAAGCAACAAGCCGTGGCGGTGTCGGTGTCTGACCTGTGACTCGCTCGTCAGTCCCCGTTACAACACGGTCAAGAATGACGATGGTGGATGTCGGGTCTGCGCGGCACGCAAACGCKGACTGGGCCGGCGTCGGGATTCCGATGAATGTGCCGAACTGATGCGAGAGCTCGGACTCGAACCTCTGATTCCGTATCCCGGCAGCAATGTTAAGTGGCACGCCAGGCATCGGGTCTGCGGACTGGATGTCAATCCGACTTTCCACCAAGTGATGTCGATGGGCGCTATTTGTCCGCACTGTGCGGTCAGCGGTTTCAAGCCGGCGCTACCCGCCGAGGTGTACCTGATCACGGACACGCTTCGTGCCGTGCACAAGATCGGAATCGGCGGCCTTCATTCCAACAGGGTCAAGCTGTGGACCAAGAAGGGCTGGAGTGTGTATCGCACGAAACGCTTCACGGTCGGGGCGGACGCCTACGAAGTAGAACAACGAATCCTGCGATTGCTACGGGTAGACCTCGCTCTACCACCATATTTGGCCGAGGAGGACGGTTGGACTGAGACCGTGTCCGCCGAAGCCGTCAGCCTGCACGAACTCTGGTCGACTATCGAACTTATCGCGGCAGAGGTCCTCACGGCGGGTACGACTGCGCCTCGATCGGATGGATCTCCTTTCCACGACCACGAGGAAGTCGGGGCAGACGGAGTCACGCGATGATCTGATGACCTGAGGGACAGGGCTCACGTGCAGCGCACAACGGAAGCAGTGGATCACAGTCACCGACCCCGGCGGAGTAGACCGCCGCGCCGACGCGATTGCTGTCCGAGGACGTGTCGTCACCACAAATCGCAGCGCCTTCCTATGATCACCCGAGCCGCTGGTTGGCTTTCACCAACTGCTGCTGGTGAGGCGGCCGTCTGCGTGGTCGACGGTCGCGGTGATCATGGTGTCGAGGCGCTCGTGAGGGTGATTGGGCGTCAGTCCGGGAACTACCGGGTCCGACATGACCTCGAGCATGAGGGCATAGGGGCCGTTGGACCAGCTCGTTCTCGAGACACCGAGTTCGGTGTTGATGATCTTCGCCCCACCGCGGTTGGCGTCGAACGGAACCCGCGTGCCACCGTCGATCAGGAACGTCTGATCGGCGCTGGTGGCGAAGTCGGCGTCCTCCCGAGCTGCCTGCGGGCTGTTGTGCAGATCGACCTCGACGACGACGCTGCCGTCGGAGTTGCCGCACGAGTAGGTGGCGAGGATGTCGCCATGTGCGGACGTCGCAGGGGAGCCGGGGGCCTGCCCAGTCCGGTCGCTGAATCCGCCAGCTGTCAGGGCATCGGAGTCGAGAAGGGCGCAGGGATCGTGAGCGGGAACCGTAGCCGCCGGCGGGGCGGGCGCCGACGGTACCTCGTCGGGGTAGCGGACACCGCCCGGGCATCCGAGGGTTGTGTATTCGTGGGCTGACTTCGTCGTCTCGGTACCGGGTGGCCCCGCGAGCGGTTGACCGCCGTGTGCGATCCAGCAGGGCCGGCCGCCGCCGTAGATGCTCTCGTCGAACTCCGGAGTCCACTCCACCGTGGTCAGTGCGTAGTCCGCCTCGGTGGCGTAGCCGTAGCAGTAGGCGGCCTTCGTGGTGTGAAGGTAGTGCTGCACGCACTGTCGCTGGAGTTCTTCGACCTGGTGCGGATCCTCGATGCCCGCGACGAAGCGCACGTTCGACTGTCCTCCCTCGTCGTCCTTCGTCATCCCGTGTGCGCGCACCATCGACTCGGAGAAGGTGAGCGGCGCAGGCTCCGCAGTAGGCGTGGTCACCTCGGCCGGCGTGGTCGCCTGGGACGGAGTGGTCGCCTCGGTCGGTCTGGGTTCTGGTGCCGCCGAGGATGCAGTGCGCTGGGTTTCGGAGCTTGAGTCTTTGATCGCGTTGCCCACTGCGCCGATCGCGAGGAGGACCGCCACGATCGTCAGGCCAATCCACCAGCGGAGGTTCGTGCGCTTCTGCTCCGGTGTCCACCCCTTCGTAGTTGTCGGCGGGGGTGGTGACGGCTGGGAGGGCGGGGTGGACGCTGCCTGGGTCGGGTACGCAACCTGTTGCCACGCCCGCCCGTCCCAATACCTGAAGGAGTTCGAGCCGTCAGGATTCGGGTACCACCCCGGAGTTGTCATGGGAATGAGATAGCACACTCTGCTAACTGCGGTGAACCGTTCCGATGCTGTGTCGGTTCAAAGGGGCCAGCACTCAGCAAACTCAATGGAAATCGCGCCACCGACGCCAATCGGGGATCCCGCCACTCGTCCCCACGACGGACGAGTCGCCGAGCCGGGCATCGTGCCCGACTAGCTTTGGGCCTCAGCGTTACCCGTTCTCCTCAACCCGCTCGTGCATATCTGTGTTGGCGACATCGCCGGCGTAGACCTCACCGAGCGCGGGGTGGCCCCTCTGTACGTGAGAGGACCTCGGTTGTGGTCGTGGAGATTTCGATGGACCACATTCCGGCGGCGGTAGCCGGGTTCGCGTCGTTTGCGACCTCGCCGGGTGCGGTCAACCATCTGCGGCACGACGGCTGCTGGCGCCACCGGGCAACGGTCGCTGCTGCGGGTACTTCTCACCTCGAGCTGGGCTTCTCGATCGATTTCGCCCTCATCTCCTCTGCACGGCCCCGATGCAACGGCGGAATGACCCGAAGGTCTTCGTGGTCGCGCCGGCGCCGGTAACTCCGCCATCGACCGGCAGTCTCGACCGCCTCAACTCCGGCAGCTAGCACCGGATTTACCCGCTCGACCAGTACGTACCGGCTGTCGTTGCCTCGGGCGTCCCTGTGAACCCGGCCTCACCCACCCGACCGGAGAAAATCGTGCGCAGGAACATACCAGCCCTCACGATTCGCCAAAGAAGCCACTCAACGGCGGATACAATCGACGATCCTCATCGAGGTCGTCAGCCATCCCTGGG
>NZ_JBFUHV010000326.1:0-4649 GCF_056402215.1 Rhodococcus sp. P4_B6
GCGCAATGTTGTCGCCGCGCAATGTTGTCGCCCGTACCGTGGAATGGCGCGGCACGATCGACATCGTTGTCAACAATGCCGGCATCACCTCGATTCAGCCAGCGGAGGATGAAGATGCCGAAACCTTCGGCAAAGTGCTCGATGTGAATCTGGTCGCGCTCTATCGCCTGTGTCATCTTGCCGGTCGCCGGATGCTGGAACAAGGCCAGGGAACCATCATCAACATCGCCTCCATCAATGGCTTGGTGGCAAGCTGGTCGATTCCCCAAGCCGGTTACTGCGCCAGTAAAGGCGCAGTAACGATGTTGACTCGCGAACTCGCGGCTCAGTGGGCAGAACGAGGGATTCGCGTCAACGCCATCGCGCCGGGGTTCTTCCCCAGCGAACTCACAGAGGAACTGTTCAGCAGCAGCGCCGCCGGCGAACGGGTGTTCCGCCGTATGCCGATGAAGCGCGGCGGACGGGAAGATGAGCTGAACGGCGCGTTGATGTTTCTCGCCAGCAACGCATCGTCCTACATGACGGGCCAAACGCTCGTCGTCGACGGTGGTTGGACGATCGTGTAGATCTGTCGAGTTACGGTGGTCGTACATTGTTGTGCCACATCGATGTAAAACCACTGACAATCGAGGCCGTGTTGTTCTTAGCGCCCAGTTTTCCCTGGACCGTGTACCTTACTGCGCCGTCACTCTTCGTATCGAGCGATGAGGCGGCCGACTACTCCGCCCTGCCGAAGGCGTTCGAGGCCCTCGGGAATGCGATCCGGTGCGATTAGCTGGATCGGCGGGTCCAGTTCACCGCCGCGCATCAGTTCGTAGAGCTCAGCGAGGTCTCGCCTCGTGCCGGACAGGGAACCGATGATTCGTAGTCGCTTGAAGATGAGCGCCTGGGTGTTCACCGTAGCCTCCGGCCGACCCAGTCCGACCTGCACGACTGTCCCGGACGGGGCCAACGTCCGCGCGGCCCGGGCCGTGGTGGTTCCAAACCCCGCGTAATCCACGATGAGCGGCAGGTCCTTGTCTGCGTACTCTGTAATGGACTCGGCTACGCCCGCCAGTCCGATTTGGTCGGCTAGGGCTCTTGTCTCCGCGTTGATGTCGGGCATACACCTCGGCTCCCATCAGCACGGCGATGCGTACGCCGAAATAGCCGAGACCTCCCAGGCCGATGACTCCGATCCGCATACCCGCCTTGGCTCCCCCTTCTGTGACCATGGCGTGGTATGCCGTCAAACCGGCATCCGTCGCCATCGCTCCCATCTTGAAGGAAAGCTCTTCCGGAAGCCGCACGAGGTTCGCCTCGGTGGCGCGGACCGCGGGCCCGTAACCGCCGTCCCAGGCGCCATATCCGATGGCATCGCCGTCCGGCATCGTCGGCGACAGCCCGACACGGTCGCCGACTTTCCAATGGTCCATCCCCGGCCCGACTTCGCTGATGACGCCGGCATTCTCGTGACCGAGAGTCATCGGGAGTCGGACGAACGAGGCCATCCACTCCGGCTCGTGGAGCGCGCCCATGTCGGATGCGCACAATCCGGCGGCCTTCACGTCGACGACCACTTCGCCAGGGCCCGCGTGCGGCTTTTCGACCTCGTCGAGTGTCAGGGGTTTGCTGGTTCCGTGGAATCGCCATGATTTCACTGTTGTGTTCTCTTGTCTTCTGTTGGGGAATACGACATGGATCAGCAGTGGGCGGGCGGTTCATCTCCACGACGTCGTCCACCGTGGGCTCGGAACCGAGCTGACCAGGTCGACCAGGAAGTCGGTGGTTCGCCCCGCCCCGAGACATCAGGATCGGACGAGGATCGGACGCTCAGTCGACCATGGTCAGGCCACCGCTGACGCTGAGCACCTGACCGGTGATGTACGCGGCCTTGTCGGAAGCGAGGAACGTGACAGCGTTGGCGATCTCCTCCGGTGGGCCTACACGCTTGAGGGGGACGGCAGCCAACAGCAGCGATTTGATGCGCTCGGACGTTTCCCCCCACAGCGGGGTTGCGGTGATTCCGGGTGCCACACAGTTCGACGTGATCCCGTACTTGGCCCATTCGCGGGCCAGCGATTTGGTGAAGGCCACGACTCCACCCTTGGTGGCGGCGTAGACGGCCTGTCCGCCGCTTCCGACACGCCCGGCATCGCTTGCGATGTTGATGATCCGGCCGGCACGGCGGTCGATCATGCCCGCACCGACCTCACGCGAAACGAACATCGTGGACATGAGATTGACATCAACGAGATTGCGAATCTGCGTATCGTCAAGGGAGACGAACGGATCGTCGCCGGCCCATCCCACGTTGTTCACCAGGATGTCGATTGGGCCCACCGAGGAAGTGATGGATCGTGTGAGCTCCGCGACTGCATCCGGCGACGTGACGTCGCAGATGAAACTTCTGGCGCGGAGACCTTGCTCGGCGAGATTGTCGACCACGGCGTCTGCGCGGTCGGCGTGCAGGTCGCAGACGGCGACACTGGCGCCCGAGTGTGCCAGCTGAGTGGCGATCGCCGCTCCGATGCCCTGACCGGCTCCGGTCACCAGAGCTACCTTTTCCACCAGGGACAAGTGCATGTTCCTACCTCCGTGCTCGTTCAGCGAGGTCCCACCCGACAAGTCAGGTCACTGACGGACCGCATCGGAAGAAATCTGGACGTTATAGGTCAGTATTGAGGTTGCGGCTGTCATGCGCAAGTATCCGAACCGAACTACGGGCCGCCGCTACATTGGAGCCGACGCCGACGGGGAGGCCGCGTCTGTCGATCCAGAGTGGACGCTTCAGGTCACAACGCCGGTGAGTCCTGTTGGGTCGAATGTCGATAACCCACACCGCGCAACACTGTGTTCACGAGTTGCGTCAAGTAGGCCTCCGTGTTGGCGATTTCGGACAGTTCCGGAGGAGTGCTGCGAACGTGAGTGGTGATTGCCCCTGCGACGAGATCGGCGATCAGGGTGGGTTTGGTCCCTGAGTCGATATCACCCCTCTCGATCGCACGCCTGACGAGGGCTCGGGTCGAGCGGATGTAATCCGGATAGTCGTTCGCGCCGATGACCTCGGCCAGCTCTTTGTTCGACTGCCTGTCCATCAGCAGACGGGTAGTCATGGATCCCTCGATGCTCTGGACGAATGCCATCCACTGTCTGGCGAACTCTCGGAGGTCGAGCTCGAGATTGCCGAGATTGATGTTCCCGACTGAGGGCGCGGCCGACCGAACGGCGTCGACCAGCAGTGCTGCCTTGTTGGGCCAGCGCAGATAGAGCGAGCCCTTGCCTACTCCTGCCCGCCGTGCGACCTCGTCGACGGTGAAGCCGCTCCATCCGCGATCGCTGTACACGGTCCTGGCGGCGTCGAGTACTCGCTCGTCGAGATCGGGTTCTCGCGGTCGTCCGACCGTGCGAGAGGAAGAGGTCATGACCGGAACCTTACCGTGTTTTCGCAGCGCCGCCGGAGGGACGAACGCGAGCTTGTGCCGCCCCGTGACGGCTGCGGTGTAGTTTACTGAGTATATCCGTCCAAAATTAGGCCGTGCTGACACCGCGCAAACGGCACGTATCGCTTTACGCGGGGTCCGTTGATCGAAAGGAAATGTCATGGCAGATGCTCCGGAACCGTTGGAGGCCAAGCAGGTCGACGGGGTCCTCACCTTGACCATGAACAGGCCAGAAGTGAAGAACGCGCTAGATTTCCTGCAATGGAAGCGTCTGGCTGCCGCGCTCGACGACGCGGCCTTCGACACCGACGTTCGGGTGGTAGTCCTCACCGGCGCCAACGGGGTGTTCTCCTCGGGGGGGCAGCTTGGTGCCGAGGGGCCGAAACACCCTCTGGATCGGATGCGAATCATTTCCGAGGCAGCGGTGACACTTCATGAATTCCCGAAGCCGACGATCGCCAAGGTGCCGGGCCCGGCGATTGGAGGCGGTTGGAACCTCGCGTTGTGCTGCGACTTCGTCGTCAGTTCCAGCGACGCCACGTTTGCGCAGGTTTTCCCGAAACGGGGGTTGTCCGTCGATGTGGGCGGATCGTGGCTGCTGCCCCGCCTCATCGGAATGCAGAAGGCGAAATTGCTGATGATGACCGGCGACCTTCACACGGCGGCCGAGGTGGACGAGTTGGGGCTCCTCACCAGGGTCGCCGAGCCCGAAGAACTCGATTCCGTCGTCGAGTCGCTTGCCGGTCGTCTCGCCGCCGGCCCGCCGGTGGCACTGTCCCTAACCAAGTCACTGTTACACCGTGCGGCTACCACCGATTTCGCGGCCAGTCTGGAACTCGAGGCGATGGCGCAAGCCGTGAACTTCGCAAATGAGGACATCGGGATCGGATTGCGTGCGTTCAAGGCCAGAACCGCGCCGACTTTCACGGGTCGTTGGCGCACCGACTAGTCAGGAGACTCCGCCGCCGGCTTCCCTCGGTCTCGTTCGATGTCCATTCTGGACAGTATGTGTCAGTATTATCGGTGTCACGTTGTGGTGAAGGAGTTGTGGCTGTGTACGAGCGGTATCAGACGATGGAGTTCGATCTGTCGAGTAGCGGTGTGTTGACGGTGACGTTCTTGCGTGCCGACAAGCTGAACGCGATCGATGCCGATTTTCATCGTGAGTTGTCGACGGTGTTTGCGGACATCGGTATGGATCGTCGGGTGCGTGCGGTGGTGTTGACC
>NZ_JBFUHV010000327.1:0-4627 GCF_056402215.1 Rhodococcus sp. P4_B6
TGAGCCGGATGGGCGGGCTGGCGCAACACGTCGCCGAGAGCGTGCGCCGCCGGCACCCCGACCACGTCGCCTCCGGGGAGGCGGAGGAATTGCTCGCCCGGATGGGGCGGGTGGCGGGCGAGTTGGCCCGAGGCGCCGAACAGGTCCTCCGCACGCATGATCCCGAGCTGGCCGCGGAGCTCGGCAGGCGCGACGACGAGCTCGACGACCTGCACCGGCGACTGCTCACCCTGATCCAGGACCTGGCCTGGACCGGCAGCATCACCGCCGCGGTCGATGTCACCCTGCTCGGGCGCTTCTATGAACGGTTCGGCGACCACACCGTCGTGGTCGGGCGCCGGGTGATCTTCCTCGTCACCGGCGAACAGCTGAGCTCATAGACGGGCACACTCGGGAGGCGCGGTGGTGGAGTCCGCGGGCGGGGCGCCCCGCGGCGGACACCCGAGATGTCCGACCCGCCCGCCCGCCGCAACCTCGTCGGCAGCACCGGTGACGAGTCGATCCGCGGCATTGCGGTGGGCCGCGGGGCGCGCGTAGATTGAGATTCGCGGATCGAGAGAGTCATCGGTAACGGTGAAAAACTCGAGAAGCAGAGATCCGGCCGAGAATGCGAAAGCCTTCCCGGCCGAACCCCTGTCTGGGGCATGTCCCGTGACTTCCCGGTGTTCAGTACTCGGGGACGTTCGCCACCCGTCCGCCTCGGTCGCCGCGGCACGCAACGCAACGTACAAAGATGATTGCGATGGTATTTCTGCCGAAAGCCAAGTACCCCTAGGGCTGGTCATGTCTGACCCATGAGGTGGGATGTGGTGACCGCCTGCATGGCCGTCGATTATGCACCGACCCGCCCTGAGCACCGAGAAGAGAGAGCGACTCAATGCTCAGCCCAATTCTCACCCCGCGGCCCCTTTCCGGCGTGTGCGGTTCCACCCCTAACACCCAGGTGAGGACGCCATATATGTGTTGCATGGAGAGGCGAGCACCGAATACGGAACTCCGCTGCGCTATCTGGAGCAGTTGTCTGCGTCGGGTGTTGCTGGAGTGGCTGCCGGTTCCGGTGCTCGCCGCCACGACGGCGGGCTCGTCGTGCAGGCGAATTCGGCGCTCGAGCGCATGTCGGGCTGCTCCGCCAGCGGGCTCGAGGGTCGGTCGATCGCGGAGTTGTTCGCCCCGGAGTCGGTGGTGAGTGGCCTGGACGCGGTAACTCGTCTGCATGAGTTCGCCGGCACGGTTGTCGAGTTGCGCCATCGGGAGGGTTTCGTGGTGTGGGCCGCGTTGAGTCGGTCGGTGCGGATTCCGACGATGTTGGTGAGTATCGTCCGCTGACGGGATCGGTGAATATCCACAGGTCGGCTCGCACAGGATCCGACAAATTGGGTGAGAACCAGCTCAACCATGTTTGACCAGGGTGAACTGCATGACGTCGACGCGTCCGCTGCGGAACTGGTCGGCGCAGCCGGTCAGGTATTTCATGTACCGCTGGTAGATCTCTTCCGAGGCGATCGTCACGGCGGCGTCATGACGGGCGGCGAGCGCGGCTGCCCACCGGTCCAACGTGCGCGCGTAGTGCAACTGCAGCGGCTGAATCTGGTCGACACCGAACCCCGCCCGCTCCGCCGGGGCGGTCACCCAATCCGGTTCGGGCAGTTGAGCACCCCGGAAGATCTCTCGAACGATAAAGACGGCGAAGCGCACGTAGGCCTCGGTGATGGGGATGCCCATCTTCTCCAGGGTGCCGCGCTGGTAGGCGATGATCGAGTGCAGCAACATCCGTCCATCCGCGGGCAACAGGTCCCGGCACCTGTCGAAGAACGCTTCATAGCGGTGGCGGCGGAAGTGCTCGAAGGCACCGATGCTTACGATGCGGTCCACCGGCTCGTCGAAATCCTCCCAGCCCTGCCGGCGGACCTGGGCGGTCCGCGGCCCCGGCAGACCTGACAGGAGTTCGGTGACGTGCCGGTATTGGTTGTCGCTGAGGGTGAGGCCGATGACGTTGACATCGTATTTTTGGTGGGCGCGGAGCATGGTCGAACCCCAGCCGCAGCCGATGTCGAGCAGCGTCATGCCCGGCTGCAGGTCGCATTTGCCGAGCGAGAGGTCGATCTTGGCCCGTTGCGCTTGTTCGAGCGTCATGTCCTCGCGCGGGAAGTAGGCGCAGCTGTAGGTCATGCTCGGATCGAGGAACAGCCGAAAAAAGTCGTCGGACAGGTCGTAGTGGGACTGCACCTGCGTGAAGAAGGGCTTGAATTGCGACATTCCAGCTCCTGACCTCAACCCGTCGGGRAAACTCGTCGGCCGACTCACCGTCGAACGCCGCGCACCCGCGCCTGCATGAAGCTCACSTYWTGCCCCACGACCGGCAAGGCGAGTGACAGCGACGRRSTCGTCGACCCTGACTATGGATGACCCKTGCGGTCGGCGGCGACCCCGAAATAGTCACCGCCCTTGCGTCGTTGGTCGTCGGTGCCCCAATCGCGGTCSCGGGGGACGGGCACCATCTGCGGTATGTGCTTGCGGCAATGGATATATGCCTCGTCGACCTGCACCAGGACCCACCGCTCGGCGGCGCGATCGCGCACCCGCTCGAKCGGYAGGTCCGGCTGKGTGCGGCRCAGTTCGTCGTCGGCGACGATGCGTGCYGTTCCGTTGACGTGCAGGCCGATCAGGTCGTCGGCGAAGTCGGCCATGAACAATCCGMTGTGCGGGTTCTCGACGATATTGCCCAGGCTGGCCATCACCCCGTTGCCCCGGTATTCGGGGTATCCGAGCAGGTCGGGGGAGAAGASATGRATGAAGCCGGGCGGTCCCGCCCGCAGCGAGACRTCACACGAACCGTCTGCTGCCGCAGTCCCGATGAAGAGCAGTTCCATCCTGTCGATGAACTCGATCATCGCCGGATGCAGAACCCGGCACATTTGGTGGGCGTAGAACCGCTSCGCGCGGCACTCGGTTCCCAGCTCCKCYTGCATGACCTGTTCGCCACGGGTYCCTCGCGCCGGGGTGTCGACCTCGGCGCCCTCGAGCACGGTGTGATCGGCGCCGGACATCTGCGTCTCCCYGATCTGTCGAGAAACGTGTTGCTGTGTAACAGCCGTATCAGCATCGCGCCGGGCGCCCGGCGCGAACAGCCACCCCAGGGGTGGAAACGCCTCACCAAGGTGTGAAAAGTTCGCCCCCGGCGATGTCCTCGACCGCCGATGGGCGGCACGCTCGGCGCGGCGGTACCGGGACGCTCTCCGTCAACGGAGAACCGGTCGGTGCCGGTGCTCTCCGGGTCGACGACGACGTCGGCGGCGCCGCGGGCGGGTGCGCTGCCGTGCGAGGCCACTCCGATGCTGACGCCAGCGACACATCGTGCGGCCCGCCGACCGACACGTCAACCCGACGACCCGGACACTCGCCGGTGTCGGAGCCCGTGTTCCACCCGGAGGGCGGTGAGAAAGGCCCCACCACGTGGAGTGCGGAGGAGGACAATTCTTGCCATGGACGTCACCGARARGCAGCATCTCGACGCGGTGCGCGCACARCTGGTCCGSCGGTAYCMGTTCCTCGAYCCGCACCTGGTCGGCGAGATGGTCGACACCGCTCATCACCGGTTTGACGGATGCCGGATCCGGGACTTCGTCCCCCTGCTGGTCGAACGGGCCGCCATCAGGTCTCTCGACGCCGCCCTCGCGGCTGGGGCGGCAACACCCGCCACCGTGCCCGTGGCGGTCCCGGCTGAGCACCACCACCTGCTCTAGACGGATCCGGTCGACGGTCACGAGCGGCCGGCTGGAGTCGCCCGGACCTCGCTCCCGGCAGGTCAGATCCCCGGAGGAGTGATCGGCGTCAGACGTCGCCAGGCCACCCATGGCTGTGGTTCCACTACCGGTTCCGGCGCCCCTGTTCAGGCGGACGGGCGGTGGGGTACTCCCGGTCGGACAGGATCGGCGCCGGTCGTCGATCTCGGGCAACGGTTGAGGCGGGGCGAGAGACTATGAATGTGGTGGGTGGTACGGCACGGATAGTGACCGGGGCGGGTGAGGCCGCGACGGCCACCCTCGGCGCGGTCAGCGGAGCGGCGGTCGGCGGTCTGGTCGGCAGCATGAAGGGTGCGGTCGTCGGGGCTGCGGAGGGAGCGCGGCGCGGAAGTCATTCGACACCGGCAGCCGTGGTGACCTTGGGTGCGGTCGCGGTGACCGGTGTGGTGCAGTGGCCGATTGTGGCCGCGGTGGGTGGGACGGCGCTGGTCCTCGATCAACTCAAACCCCGTACGAAACCTGACACGCCGGGAGCCGGTACCCCGGCCACACCTGATGCAGGGGCGAAGCCCGCAGCACTGTCGGCGCCGCCGACCGGAACCCTGACCGTGGCGAAAACGCCTGCTCCGGCGAGAAAGTCGTCGACGCGGCGACGTACGCCGGCGAAGACACCGCCCTCGTCAACACCGTGACGGTTGAGGTTCCCCCCGAACGGTGGACAAGGGGGTTGCGTGCCTCAGGCGACTCCCACCTGAAGCAACTTCTCGTAGCTGTCGGGACTGTGCATCCCCACCGTAGAGTTCCGTCGAACAGTGTTGTAGAAGACAATCCAGTTGTCAACGCCAGCAACGAGATCAGCCTTCGTTGCATAGACGTGCCGATAG
>NZ_JBFUHV010000328.1:0-4616 GCF_056402215.1 Rhodococcus sp. P4_B6
CCTCATCAGCGCGGTGGCCAACGCCGGGGCGCTCGGATTCCTCACCGCCCTGACCCAACCGACCCCTGAGGCGCTGGTCAAGGAGATCGTCCGCTGCCGCGACCTCACCGACAAGCCGTTCGGCGTCAACCTCACCATCCTGCCGACCATCCAGCCGGTGCCCTACGACGAATACCGCGACGCCATCGTCGACAGCGGCATCACCATCGTCGAAACCGCCGGCGGCAACCCCGCCCCGCACCTGCCCGCCTTCAAGGCGGCCGGCGTGAAGGTCATTCACAAGGCGGTTTCCGTGCGGCACGCCGTCAAGGCCGAGCAACTCGGCGTCGACGCGATCAGCATCGACGGCTTCGAATGCGCCGGCCACCCCGGCGAAGACGACGTTCCCGGCCTCGTGCTCATCCCCGCCGCGGCCCGGGCACTGACCATCCCGATCATCGCGAGCGGCGGAATCGCCACCGGCGCAGGACTCGTCGCCGCCCTTGCCCTCGGTGCATCCGCCGTCAACATGGGCACCCGGTTCATGGCCACCACCGAGGCACCCATCCACCACAACGTCAAGCAACAGATCGTCGACAACACCGAACGCGACACCGTCATCGTCTTCCGCGAGTTCCACAACTCCGCACGCGTTGCCCGCAACTCGGTCTCCGAAGAGATCCTCGACCTGTCCCGGCGCCCAGGTGCCGGCTTCGGCGACATCGCCCATTTGGCCAGCGGCGCCCGCGGCCGCGAGCAGGTGTACGGCAACGGTGACGTCGAAGGCGGGCTCTGGTGGGCAAGCCAGGCCCAGGGCCTGATTCACGGCATCGGCAGCTGCGAGGAGGTAGTCGACTCGATCCTCACAGACGCACAACACATCATCATCCGAACATTGCGCGACCAACTGGCCGGCTGAACAGGTCTTCTCACGCGACACCTGACCAGGCAGCGCGGCGGTGATCCAGTCCGGTCGACATGGGTACCGACCGCGTTGTCCGGTTTTCGCGGATGAGCCCGCAGCGCGCCGGCCACATATGTGGTCACATTGCGAACAGATCCGGCACCCGGACGCGGTGATGCGCTCCCCAGCGCCGCGGAGCGTTGTCTCATCCAGGGCACGACGACGTGACCTCGTCGTCACCAGGGCGAGCTGACACCCCGAAGACGCGCGCGGTCCGGCCGATAAGCTGGGCCGGGTAACCGCGTGACGGAGAGGATCGGCATTCGTGACCACGATGCACGACGTTGCCCGGGCGGCAGGCGTGTCCCAGGCGGCGGTCTCGTATGCGTACAACCAGCCCCACAAGCTATCCGCGGCGCGGCGCGCCCACATCTTCCAGGTGGCCGCGGAACTCGGCTACGCCGGCCCCAACCCCGCGGGCCGCAACCTCCGCACCGGGCAGGTCGGTGCGCTGGGGCTGATGATCACCGACTCGTTGCGCTACGCCTTCGACGATCCCGCCACCTCACAGCTGCTGAAGGGCATCTCGGAGGTCGGTGAACTCGCCGAGGTCGCGCTGACGCTGCTGCCCTGCCCCCTCGAGTCCACCCGGGTAGCGGAGGGCTCCGGGGTGCTCGTGCGCGGCGCGGTGGACGGCTTCCTCGCGTACGCGATGCCGGAGGGCCACCCCGGAATGCAGACGGCGATGAGCCGCCGGCTGCCGATCGTCGTGATCGACGGTCCGAATCCTGGCGGGCTGCCCCGGGTCGGAATCCAGGATCGGCAGGCCGCCAAGGAAATCGCGGAGCACGTGCTCTCCCTCGGGCACCGCCGTGTCGGGTTTCTCGTCGACCGCCTCGTGCCCGACGGCAAGGGCGGGCGTGTCGACGCCGCCCGCACCCGGGCAGCCCGCGACCACGTGATGAAGGAACGACTCGCCGGCTACGCGTCCGCCTGCCGGAAACACAGGGTGCCGTGGTCGTCTGCCGTGGTCGTCGAAGCAGGCGGGTTCGACTACGAGTTGTCCCGCACCGCCGTCGAGACGCTGCTCGACGCCGGACCCGTGACCGCGGTCGTCGCAGCGTCCGACCTGCTGGCCCTTGCCGCGATCGACGTCGCCCAGGCACGCGGCCTCCGGGTGCCCGAGGATCTGTCGGTGGTCGGTTTCGACGACATTCCCTCGGCCCGCACCGCGGGACTCACGACGGTTCGGCAACCCCTCGTCGACAAGGGCCGCGAGGCCGCCCAACTGCTGCTCGACATCATCGGCGGCGGAGCGGGTCGGGAAATCACGCTGCCCACCGAACTCGTCGTCCGCGAGAGCGCCGGTCCCCCGCCCACCGATCAATGAGTTAACCTGTTGCGCCGCGTAGTTCGGGATTGTCGTCGACGATGGAGTAGAGTGCCTCGGTGATCGCCTTGACCCGGGCCAGTCGGGTCAGTTCCCGCGGCACGACCAGCCAGTAGGTGCGGTGGGCGATGAAGTCGTCGGTGAGGATCGGCACGAGGTCCTCATCGAGCGCCCCGATGTAACTCGGCAGTGGCGCGATCCCGACGCCGTGCTTCACCGCCTGGTAGTGGCCGGCGATGTTGTTGGTCTGGATCTGCGCTTGGAAATCCGGGATCAGCGCGTCGAGGATGCGCAGCGGTTCGACGTCGAGGAACGCGTCCACGTACCAGATCAGCGTGTGATGGCGTAAATCCTCGAGGGCCGTGATGGGGTCGTGCTCGCTCAGGTAGTGCCGTGACGCGTACAGGCGGAGGTCGTACTCCGCCAGTTTGCGGACCACGACGGACCGCGGCGACGGTCGTTCGAGGGTGACGGCGATGTCGAAGTCGCGCCCGGTCAGTAGGTCGTGGGTGGTCGACGTGACGAGTTCGGTGAACAGATCGGGGTGCTCGGACCGCACCGCCGCGAGACCCGGCACCAGCACGAACGACCCGAAACCGTCGGGCGTGATGATCCGGACGGTGCCGGTCAGCCCGCCCCGCGACGACGTCTCGTCGAGTGCGGCGAGGACCGCGGTCTCCACCGCCTCGGCGTGGGGAACCAGCCGCCTGCCCGCTTCGGTGAGCTGCCATCCCGACACCCCGCGGTCGAAAAGCCTGGTGCCCGTGTCCTTCTCGAGTCGGGTGATTTTCCGCGAGACGGTCGTGTGATCGACACCGAGTCGCTTCGCCGCGTCGGCAAGGCGGCCGGTTCTCGACAACTCCAGGAGGTAACGCATGTTGTCTGCGGTAAACATCACCCTCACCCTCGTGCAAATCTGCAGTCCGAAGTGCCATTTTACTCGTTGACGCAGGCATTGTTGCCCAGCAGACTCGTGGTCACCCCACCTTTCCAGGAGTACATCCCATGGCCGTCATCTCCCATTGGTTCGACAACAAGACCTTCCCCGGCACCAGCGGCAACACCGCCCCCGTCACCAACCCGGCCACCGGCGCCGTCACCGGACAGGTCGCCCTCGCCAGCGTCGAGGACGCCCGCGCCGTCATCGACGCCGCAGCCGCCGCCTTCCCCGCCTGGCGCGACACCTCCCTCGCCAAGCGSACSCAGATCATCTTCAMRTTCCGCGAACTACTCAACCAGCGCAAGGGCGAACTCGCCGAGATCATCACCTCCGAACACGGCAAGGTCGTCTCCGACGCCCTCGGCGAAGTCTCCCGCGGCCAGGAGGTCGTCGAATTCGCCTGCGGCATCGCCCACCTGCTCAAAGGCGRCATGACCGAAAACGCCTCCACCAACGTCGACGTCTCCTCCCTCCGCCAACCCGTCGGCCCCGTCGGCATCATCTCCCCCTTCAACTTCCCCGCCATGGTCCCGATGTGGTTCTTCCCCATCGCCATCGCCGCCGGCAACACGGTGGTGTTGAAGCCGTCCGAGAAGGACCCCACCGCCGCCATCTGGATGGCCGAACTCTGGGCCGAAGCCGGCCTCCCGGCCGGGGTGTTCAACGTCCTGCAGGGCGACAAGACCTCCGTCGACGAACTCCTCACCAACCCGGCTGTCAAGGCGATCAGCTTCGTCGGATCCACCCCCATCGCCCAGTACGTCTACGCCACCGGCACCGCCCACGGCAAACGTGTCCAAGCATTGGGTGGGGCGAAGAACCACGCCATCGTCCTCCCGGACGCCGACCTSGAYCTSGCCGCCGACGCCATGGTCAACGCCGGCTTCGGATCCGCCGGCGAACGCTGCATGGCCATCTCCGCCCTCGTCGCCGTCGGCGACATCGCCGACGAACTCGTCGCGAAAATCAAAGASCGCACCGACACATTGAAGATCGGTGACGGCACCCGCGATTCCGACATGGGACCGCTGGTGACGAAGGTGCACCGCGACAAGGTCGCCTCCTACATCGACGCCGGCGARRMCGACGGCGCCACCATCGTCGTCGACGGCCGCACCGTGCAGCCCGACGGCGGCRAGGACGGRTTCTGGCTCGGMCCCACCCTSATCGACCACGTCACCACCGACATGTCCGTSTACACCGACGARATCTTCGGACCCGTCCTSTCCGTSATCCGSGTCGACTCCTACGACGAAGCCCTCGAACTGGTGAACTCCAGCCAGTTCGGCAACGGCACCGCCATCTTCACCAACGACGGCGGCGCCGCCCGCCGATTCCAGAACGAGGTCGAGGTCGGCATGGTCGGCATCAACGTCCCCATCCCCGTCCCGATGGCCTACTAC
>NZ_JBFUHV010000329.1:0-4591 GCF_056402215.1 Rhodococcus sp. P4_B6
CCTTCACCGCACCCGACCAGAAACCGTCGACGTCGATCCCGGTCCCCGGCAACGCCTCCTCGTTCACGAAGTCGTAGAGCACCTTCGCGACCTGCAGACCGCCGACCTCAACACGCTCAGTCATGAAATGACTCACCTTCCGCACTTGGCAAACTTCCACGATGCGAAAACACAGTTTCGTATCTTGACATAGAGAAAACCGTGTCCATCGAGTTCTGTCAATAGCGGACGGCCGTACGGTTACAACGTCACATCCCTTCAGTGGTCTTCCTCGCCGATTCGGTGGACGTGGATCAGGTTGGTCGAGCCGACGGTGCCCGGCGGCGATCCCGCGACGATGACGACGAGATCGCCCCGCCGGTACCGGCCCAGGCCGAGGAGCGCGTGGTCGACCTGGTGGATCATCTCGTCCGTCGACGCGACGGGGTCGACGAGGAACGTCTCGGTCCCCCACGTCAGCGCGAGTTGAGCACGCACTGCCGGGAGCGGCGTGAACGCCAGCAACGGCAGCGGTGTGTGCAGGCGCGCCATCCGGCGCACCGTGTCACCCGATTGGGTGAACGCGACGAGCGCCGCGGCGCCCAATCGTTCCCCGATGTCGCGGGCCGCATAGGACAGGACTCCGCCCTTCGTGCGGGGCACGTGCCCCAGCGGCGGAACGTGCGTGGACCTCTCCTCCACCGCGCTGACGATCCGGGCCATCGTGCGGACAGTTTCCATCACATGCTTGCCGACGGACGTTTCGCCCGACAGCATCACGGCATCGGCACCGTCGAGAACGGCATTGGCCACGTCGGACGCCTCGGCGCGGGTCGGCCGCGAATTCTCGATCATCGATTCCAGCATCTGCGTCGCGACGATCACGGGTTTCGCATTCTCGCGGGCGACCTGGATGGCCCGCTTCTGCGCGAGCGGCACCTGTTCGAGGGGCAACTCCACGCCCAGATCGCCGCGGGCGACCATCACCGCGTCGAATGCGAGCACGATCGCCTCGAGGTTGTCGATCGCCTCCGGTTTCTCGAGTTTCGCGATCACCGGGACCCTGCGGCCGACCCGGTCCATCACGGCATGGACGAGTTCGATGTCAGCCGCCGACCGCACGAACGACAGCGCGATGAGGTCGACACCGAGACCCAGCGCGAACTCGAGGTCGGCGATGTCCTTGTCCGACAGCGCCGGAACCGACACGTTCATCCCCGGCAACGACACACCCTTGTTGTTGCTGACCGGACCGCCCTCGGTGACCCGGCACACCACGTCGTTGCCGTCGACGCCGGTGACGACCAATCCGATCTTGCCGTCGTCGACGAGCAACCGGTCACCCGGCCTGGCATCCTCGGCCAACTGCTTGTAGGTGGTCGACACGCGGTCGTGGGTGCCCTCGCACTCGTCGACGGTGATCCGCACGACATCACCGTCCGACCACACGGTGCAGCCCTCCGCGAAGCGCCCCAACCTGATCTTCGGGCCCTGCAGGTCGGCGAGGATGCCGACCGCTCTACCGGTGCGTTCGGATGCATCCCGCACCCGGTTGTAGTTCGCCTCGTGATCGGCATGGTCGCCGTGGCTGAAGTTGAGCCGGGCGATGTCCATTCCGCAGTCGACGAGTTCGCGTATGCGATCGCCGGTGGCCGTCGCGGGCCCGAGGGTGCACACGATCTTCGCGCGCCGGGCCGACGCGGCATCCTGCTGGCCGGACACCAGGAGATCTTCGGAAACTGTTGCTGTCATGGGATTGTCGATTCCGTTCTAGGCACTGCCGGTATCGGCATAGGAGACGGCGGCGGCGCGGACGTCGTCGATGCGGTACTTCGTGGCGGCTTCGACGGCCTTGGAGCGGTCGAGGGTGCCTTCGCCGGCGAGGGCGGACAGGACGGCGACGACGATGGATTCGGCGTCGACGTTGAAGTACCGGCGGGCGGCGGGGCGGGTGTCGGAGAACCCGAACCCGTCGGTGCCGAGGGTGGTGTACGAGCCGGGGACCCACTGGCGGATCTGGTCGGCGACGGCGCGCATCCAGTCCGAGGCCGCCACGAACGGGCCGGCCGCATCCGACAGCGCCTGGGTGACGTAGGGCAGCGGGGCGTCGGTGCCCGGGTCCCGCAGCGCCTGGCGTTCGGATTCGATGCCGTCGCGGCGCAGTTCACCCCAGGAGGTGACCGACCACACGTCGGCGGCCACACCCCACTCGTCGGCGAGCAGCTGCTGGGCCCGCAGCCCCTCGGGCATGGTGACACCGGAGACCAGAATCTGGGCCCTGGGCGCGGAGCCTGCGGAGTGCCCGTGTTGAAGCGCGGAGCCTGCGGAGTGCCCGGTTTCAGGCGCAGAGCCTGCGGAGTGCCCGTGTTGAAGCGCGGAGCCGCCCGAGGCCTCGGACTTCTTGAACAGGTACAGGCCCTTGAGCAGGCCGTCGACGTTCAGGTCGGCGGGTTCGGCGGGCTGGGAGTAGGGCTCGTTGTAGAGGGTGATGTAGTAGAAGATGTCCTCMCCACCGAACCCGTCCACCCCGTCGGTGCCGCCGTACATCCGGCGCAGCCCGTCCTTGACGATGTGCGCGATCTCGTAGGAGAACGCCGGATCGTAGGCCACCGCCGCCGGGTTGGTCGAGGCCAGCAGCAGCGAGTGCCCGTCGGCGTGCTGCAACCCYTCCCCGGTCAGGGTGGTGCGGCCGGCGGTGGCACCGAGCACGAACCCGCGGGCCATCTGATCGGCSGCCGCCCACAGGCCGTCGCCGGTGCGCTGGAACCCGAACATCGAGTAGAAGATGTACAGCGGGATCATCGGCTCACCGTGCGTGGCGTAGGAGGTGCCGACCGCGGTGAACGAGGCCGTCGAGCCGGCCTCGTTGATGCCCTCGTGCAGGATCTGCCCGATCTCGGACTCCTTGTACGCCAGCATCAGCTCCGCATCCACCGCCGTGTACAGCTGCCCGTTACGGTTGTAGATCTTGAGCGAGGGGAACCAGGAGTCCATCCCGAAGGTGCGGGCCTCGTCCGGGATGATCGGCACGATCCGCTTCCCGATCTCCTTGTCCCGCAACAGCTCCTTCATGATCCGCACCAACGCCATGGTGGTCGCGACCTGCTGCTTACCGGAMCCCTTGCGGACCACGTCGTAGGTCGARTCCGCCGGCTGCGGCAACGGCGCCACGCCGGTGCGCCGCTGCGGCAGGAACCCGCCCAGCGCCTTGCGGCGRTCCAGCATGTACTGGATCTCCGGGGCATCGGGGCCGGGGTGGTAGTACGGCGGCATCTTCGGGTTCTTCTCCAACTCGGCGTCGGAGATCGGGATCCGCTGCAGGTCCCGGAAATTCTTCAGATCATCGAGGGTCAGCTTCTTCATCTGGTGGGTGGCGTTGCGGCCCTCGAAGTGCTTRCCCAGGGTGTACCCCTTGATGGTGTGCGCCAGGATCACCGTCGGCTGACCCTTGTGCGCCATCGCCGCCGCGTACGCGGCGTAGATCTTGCGGTAGTCGTGGCCGCCGCGTTTGAGGTTCCAGATGTCCTGATCSGAGAGGTTCGCGACCAGCTCCTTCGTCCGCGGGTCCCGGCCGAAGAAGTGCTCCCGCACATACCCGCCGTCGTTCGCCTTGTACGTCTGGTAGTCGCCGTCCGGRGTGACGTTCATCAAATTGACCAGGGCGCCGTCCCGGTCCGCGTGCAGCAGSGCRTCCCACTCGCGGCCCCAGACCACCTTGATCACGTTCCAGCCGGCGCCGCGGAAGAACGACTCCAACTCCTGGATGATCTTSCCGTTRCCGCGGACCGGGCCGTCGAGGCGCTGCAGGTTGCAGTTCACCACAAACGTCAAATTGTCSAGGCCCTCGGTGGCCGCCACRTGGGCGAGGCCGCGGGATTCGGGTTCGTCCATCTCCCCGTCACCCAGGAACGCCCACACGTGCTGGTCGGCGGTGTCCTTGATGCCGCGGTCGTGCAGGTAATGGTTGAACCTGGCCTGGTAGATGGCGTTCATCGGGCCCAACCCCATCGACACCGTCGGGAACTCCCAGAAATCGGGCAGCAACCGCGGGTGCGGGTACGACGGCAACCCGCCACCCTGGTCGGTGTGCGAGTGTTCCTGCCGGAACCCGTCCATCCGCTCCGCCGGGATCCGCCCCTCCAAAAACGCGCGCGCGTARATGCCSGGGGAGGCGTGGCCCTGGATGAAGATCTGATCSCCACCGCCGGGATGGTCCTTGCCGCGGAAGAAGTGGTTGAACCCCACCTCGTACAGCGCSGCGGAGGAGGCGTAGGTGGAGATGTGGCCACCGACMCCCACCCCGGGGCGCTGCGCGCGGGTCACCATCACCGCCGCGTTCCACCGGATGAACGCCCGGTACCGGCGCTCGACCTCCTCGTCGCCGGGGAACCACGGCTCGTTCTCCGTCGGGATGGTGTTCACATAATCGGTCGACGTCAACGCCGGCAGAGCGACGTGCTTCTCCCCGGCCCGCTCGAGCATCCGCAACATCAGATACCGGGCACGAGTCGGACCGGACCGGTCCAACAAACCATCGAACGATTCCAACCACTCCGTGGTCTCATCCGGATCGATATCCGGCAGATACGACGCAACACCCTCACGGATGACG
>NZ_JBFUHV010000330.1:0-4420 GCF_056402215.1 Rhodococcus sp. P4_B6
AGCCMCGGAGAGTTGGCCAAACTCGACGCCATGACCGCGCTGGCCGAACGGCAGTATGTGCAGCAGCTGCTGAGCCTCCACGAATTCAGGCCGCCGGCGGGCTGAACCAGGCTAGAACGCCAGCACCGCGACCTGCGATAAGACAGTTAGGGTGGGATCGTTTCCGTTCACGAGGTGACCACCATGGGTTCTGCAGGTATCGACTTCAATCTGGCCTTCGCCGCGTTTCTGCACTGGCTCCACATCATGTTCGGCCTGAACGTCGCCGTCTGACAGAAACGCTCACATCGCCGACCCCGCATCGGCTGCCTGCATCGGCGCCGGGGTCGGCCCAATACTTCCCCACCGCCGTCCCCCACACACCCAATCCGTCCGGCCGACTCTGCACAGGGGCGTTGCGGGCACACACCAGAGGGTAACGAAGGACAGCTGGATAGTATGTCTCGTCCTTCAGCGCCCACGAAAAACAATTCTTCGCCTGAATTCAACTGAGGTGCAACAACTTCCCCGTCCGGATTGATACCCAGCGACAAAATGGGGTGGCCGTTTCGAAAGACTCCGCGGCGTCGCTGTCGTCGACCCCGTGGCAGGAGACGGTGATTCTCGTGCTGGCCGCCAACTGCTCGGGGACGTCTCCGGCAGCTCGTCGGGATCGGCGGCTCAGGGTGCGTCGTAGTCGGTGGCCATGACTCTTTACCTCGTACTCGGCGTGCGCGGACCCGCCAGGCGCCAGGGTCCGGTGGCGGGCCCACGGACGGCGGCGTCGGGGGCTGGGGCGGCACCACCCTCGAGGCGGAGGCCATCGTGACCAGACCCGGGGTCCGCGGCACTCCGTGTTGTTATGCCTGCCAGTCGAATTCAAAATTTCGGTACGCTGAGGGGCGGTTGAGCGCTTGGCCGTGGTTGTCGCCGCCGACGATGCCGTGCCCGGTGGTCTGCACCGAATTCCGCGTCGCGCAGAAAGTCTCCTCGACCGCAGTGAACATGGACTGTGACGGCTTGCGGATGTTGGAACGGAAGCACAGCCCGCGCTCCCGACGAGGAGATCTTGAGTGGCGATGTTGGCGCCGACGGCGAAGCCGGGACCGTGCATCGAATCGGTCGGGCAGCGACGAGCTGTTCGCGCCTTCACCAGGCGAAAGCTGCGGACAGCACACACCGGCCCGTTCGGCCCGACGAAAACACTCGCGCGACCTACTGGAATGCGCCGAAACCGAGGTGCCGCCCGCACGGGCCGCCGACGGGCGAACTACTCCCGCGTGCCTGACCCGGTCGCCGGAGACACGGGGCATTCCCCGGTCGGCACAGGCGATTCCGGGACATCGGCCGGAGGTACGGACGCCCAGTAATCGTCGTCGGGCGAGCAGATTTCGACGGTGCGGTCGGCGACCGCGCGGACGACGTCGGTGAGTGTGCCGGCCCGCAGAGCGCGTCGCTGATGGACGGCGCCGTTGCCGTGGGCCAGGACCCGCGCCACCGCCGCCCGCGCACAGGCGTAGTCCTCGAGGGCGGTGCGGACGTGCGCGAGAAGGAGAGCAAGGAGCCGGGATGCCGGCATCAGATTTTGCGAGGTCGGGTCGATTCCGTGTCCGGTCAGACCGTCGTGGGCGGCACGCCAGCACGCCGCCCGCAGCAGGTCGTCGCCGACCGGCCGGGCGAGATCCCCGCGCCCGAGTTCCGACAGTGCGGTGATGACCAGCCCCCGGACCAGGAACGCGAGCAGCACGGTCTCGTGCACCGTGGCGGGGACGTCGCTGATGCGGATCTCGATGGTGGCAGATGCGCGGACAGCCGCGCATCCCAGTAGACCATCGCCGGATCGAGGACGCTGCCGCAGTCCAGCATCGCCGCGACCGCGGCGTCGTAGTGTCGCGCCGACCGGAAACACGGTGGCGGTCCCGCGCTCGGCCACCGCGCCCACAGGATGCGGCGCCAGCTGGCATATCCGGTGTCCACGTTGGCGGCGATCGGCGAGTTCGCCGTCAACGCCAACAGCGCGGGCAGCCAGGGCCGCAGGTGATTGCTGACCTGCACCGCCGTGTCCCGGTCGGGAACGCAGACATGGACGTGGCAGCCGCAGATCACCTGCTCGGCCAGTGCGCCGAACCCATCGGCCATCGGCCATCCGCCGGTACCGCGGTGTGTCGGTGATCGCCCGCGGCAACGGACCGAGCACGGGAACCCCGGTGGCAAGCAATCGGGTCCCGGACCGGGCGGCCGCGGCGGCAGCGAGTGATCGGGCCCTGCACAGCTCCCGAACCAGATCCGATATCCGCGCGCAGACCGGGGTGGCCGTTTCGATCTGGCATCGTGCGAGTTCGAGCTGCAGATCGATGCCGAGCGCCGTTCCATCCTCCACCACCGCAGCGTTGCGGTGTTGCGGCGCACCCGTGTGGGAATCGACCAGGATGAACTCCTCCTCGACCCCGATCGTGGGAGGGACACCCGACGCGGCGCATTGAGCGGAACCCGCGGGATTCGACGGAAGAACGGATGCCCTCGACGTCGGCGGCCCGGCACCCGGGCTCCGCGGCATTACCTCCATAGAGTCAGCGTTGCACGCCGGTGCGGGTGTGGCCAGGGCACGGGAGCTCGCCCCCGGACGCCGTCGACGTGCCGGGCGCGATCACCCACGGCGGCGACCGGTCTGCGACCGACCCGCCGCGGCGAGGACCGGCCGGCGGGGCACCGACCTGCCGCAGACGATCGGCTCGACGCCGCGCGGGTGGAGCACCGGGGTCGTCCGCCGGTCGAACGGGAGCGTCCGGCCGACCACCGGCAGCGACGCGTTCTCGGGGTCCGAGCCGATCCGCCCCGTTGCGGCCGGCGGGCGGGCGTGGCTATAGCGGCTCACGATTTTCGAACATCCGGCGCCTTCGCCGACCGATCCGATCGCTCGCCACCGACCCCCGGCTCGGCGGCGATGTACGAGTCACAGACCGTCGCGCCCAAGCACAGACCAGATCGACCGATCGAGGGTGAGCTGCTGTCATGGACAGTCGAACAGCCGGCCGGGATACCGATACAGATCGGCGACGGCCATGACATCGGCGAAGAACCGATCCCCGTAGACCCTCAGCTGCTCGTTGAGAAGAGCGATAACCGCGTCGCCGCCGCCCATACTTCCGGTCGCCGGGGTGTAGCGACCGTATCAGCGTTCACCCACGATCCGCGACGGATCGATGCTTCAGCAGTCAGGCTGCTGCAACGCGACTGCCGATAGCGCGCGCGCAGAGCAGTTCATTGAGGCGATCGACGCAGGTGCCGCACCCCCAACCGGCTCCGCACTTCTCGCCGATCGCATCCGCGCTGTCCGCGCCGTCGTCCATGTGCTCGTGCACCTCTTCTTCGGTGACGGCCTTGCAGATGCAGACGAACATTGGAGCTCCCTTACGAACCAATCCAGTTAGGTAAGGGTTACACCATTCGAGCGCATCCGCAAGGGTAGCCTTACCGAAAGTTTCCAGAATTCCCGACGAACGGGACCACGCCTCGGGCACCCCGAATTACCGGATACGGAGAAGGGGCCGAAGTGGCCGCCGGGGTACATCCGCACCTCGGCGTCGGGTGCCTTGGCCGCGGCCTTCAGTGCAACTGTGGGTGAAGGTGACCACCTCGTGCTCCGCGATCTGAAGAGCACCGGGCTGGTGATCGCATGCACCTGCGTCGTCGGCCGAGATCGGGCGGCCTGCAACGCCGCCCGTCCCGGCGTCTCGTTCCGCCACGTCGACCCCGGCGATCCATCGCCCGGTATCCCGCCTCGGCGTCGCGGGTGGTCATCGCCGCGAACGTTCCCCGTGGCCCGACCACCGGGAACATGCCCGGCGGTCGCCGCAGCAACGGCCGGAACCGGTCACGCGGGTACGCGGGTACGCGGGTACGCGGGTACGCGGGTACGCGACCACCGTGTGCCCACGCCCGACCATCCCGAGCGGGGCAGGGTGGCCAGCCCGTCGACGTACGGGACCTGCGCGACGACCGCCGCAACGCGCCGGTCCCGCGCGGGCATTGTCACGTTAACTGAGAGGTTCTGCAGGGCATAGGATTCGGGTGCGGCATTGTCCGATTCGGATGTTGCTGTGAGTGGTTCAGGCGGCGACCGCGGTGTCGGAAGCTCAGCGCTGGTCGGACATCGCGACAGCGCTGGCACAGAGCACAGAGTGGTCGACTGCCTACCAGTTCGCTTGTCTCCCACGGGCGACGAGGACGTCGTCCGCGCCCGCGTCGATGCGGGTGCCGAAGTCGCGGCTGATCCCGTCGAGAACCCGCCGCAGCCATTCGGTGTCACTTGTCGACGCGCGTTGCAGTTGCATCCGCCGGGATCTCATCGGCACCATTCGTAGCTCGAGCAGTTCGTGCGTGCGCGCGTCGAGGGTCACCAGGTAGAGCAGCCGCAGATCGTCGCGGTAGCGTTCGTGCC
>NZ_JBFUHV010000331.1:0-4392 GCF_056402215.1 Rhodococcus sp. P4_B6
GCGCCGCCCCATGTCATACCCACAGCATACCACCCMCCCCCACAYAYCCCAAACAGTCGAAAATCSMGAAAYRCCCAAATWTKTTGATCSACAACMGATTACGAACCTTACAATCTRAYATTTGTGCACAACRCACGTAAATACTTATTCACCAACCAATT
Organism: Rhodococcus sp. P4_B6; assembly: GCF_056402215.1. Classification (NCBI taxonomy): domain Bacteria; kingdom Bacillati; phylum Actinomycetota; class Actinomycetes; order Mycobacteriales; family Nocardiaceae; genus Rhodococcus; species Rhodococcus sp. P4_B6. The sequence continues at coordinate 162 of NZ_JBFUHV010000331.1, forward strand.
AGCGAAACATGTTGTCAATCAACATCTTTCAAAAACGACTCAAAACCGGACGAAACAGACACCCACGCGCCGCCGACACCCCGGCGCCGGCACCCCCCAAACATGTCGCCGGCACCCCCCACATCACAAACCGGGGACATGTCATCACACCAGGTCACAGCACCATTACGGCCCCCGCACGGCACACCGCCCGCACCCCGGAAGTCGGGTACGGGCCGTGCACGGAGAGAGGCGAACTAGGCTGCGGGATCCAGCCAGGGCCGATCGTCACGGCCCTCCACATAGACCCCGCCGGGCGGACCGTCGAGCAGAGTGAGCAGCGACTCACGCGCCGCCGGAGAGGCACCGGCGAGCATCTCGTCCCGGTGCTCGCACCAGTCGTCCCAGTCCCAGCCCGCACCGACATCGATGCAGCTCTCGGCAACCTCCACAGGCTCACTGCCCAAGAACACCCACACGCTGGTCGGCCCATCAGGATCCCGGACGATCACGGTCGTCATCTTCCCGGCGGGGGTGCGAAGGAGTTGATCGCCGCGACGAACTCCCCGGTGAAGCTGCCGCCGCCGTGCCCGGCATCCTCGACGACGACGAGCCGACTTCCCTCCCACCGACGAGACAGCTCCCACGCAGTGACGAGAGGACCGGACACGTCGTACCGGCCGTGCACGAGCACCGCCGGAATGCCGGCCAGCACACCCATTCCGTCGCGAAGCTGATTCTGTGCGAGGAAGTGGTCGTTGCCCCAATAGTGAGTGACCAGACGTGCGAACACCATCCGGAACACCGGATCCCGAAAGCGGGGCGACGGTGCCCACCCCGGGACCAGGAAACATGGGTGTCCTCCCACTCACACCACCGCAACGCAGCCCTCTCGCGCACGGCGGAGTCCGGGTGCGCGAGCAGCCGGGCGTACGCGGCCGCCAGATTCCCCCCACGCTCCGCGGCAGGGACCGGTTCGACGAACCGCTCCCACTCCCGCGGAAACACCCGCCCCATATCGCGGGTGATCCACTCGACCTCCCTACCGCTGCCCGAGGTGATCGCACCCAACGCCATCCCGATCACCCGGTCCGGATGAGCCTGCGCGTACACCAACCCGAGCGTGACACCCCACGACACCCCCGCCACCACCCACCGCTCGATCCCCAGATGCTCACGGAGCCGCTCGATATCGGCGACCAGATGCGCCGTCGTGTTCACCGCCAGATCGCTACCCGGATCGTCGGCCAACGGCCGACTCCGGCCACACCCCCGCTGATCGAACAACACCGCCCGAAACACCTTCGGGTCGAAAAACCTCCGCACACCCGGCGTGCCACCCGACCCAGGACCACCATGCAGATAGACCACCGCAGTCCCCGCAGGATTGCCCACCGACTCCCAATACAGCACCTGCCCATCGGGAACCTCCAGAAGGCCGGACTCGTACGGCTCTACCATGGGAAACCGCTCCACCATGAACCAAGTCTGACGCCCCTCACCGCGCGAACCCACCCCAGGTCCCGGATGCCGACCACCATGACACCGCACAACCCGAACAGCAGGTTCAGTCGGGGGTGAAGAACAGATCCATCCCGATCACGAACCACGCCGCCAGCGCCGCGATCGGCAGAAACGCCAGCACAAACGGAACGGCGAACTGCCGGGCAGCGCGCCACGGAACCGTCACCAACCCGAACACCACCACCAGCAGGGCCGGTGCCGCCCAGCTCACCCAATACCCGGCCGGCGGCGGATCCGCCCCAACGAGGTGAACGCGCCGTGCGGATACACCCGAGGTCGCGGAACATCGAAGTAGTACTGCCACAAGATCACCGCCGGCACATAACAAAAGAACCCCGCCAGCAGACCGCCGATGATGCCCAGCGACATCCGCAGCCCTTTTCCCGCCCCTACGGGGGTCGCCTCGTCCACACCGCCCATCATCGACTTCGCCTATGACGGTTCACCCCGGGACGTGTCATCTTCCCAGGTCAGAGCGCTCACCCAGGTCGCGGCTCTTGCCGTCCATCCACGCAATGACATCAAACACGCGGAGCGCGGAGATCTCCTCGGGGAGGCCGGCCTCCCCGAGGATCGACAGCAACCGGCGATGCAACGCCCCGTCGTCGGCGCGAAAGGACTCCCGGACCGGGTTCAAGTGCGATCGCTCGGTGCCCAGGACCTGACTGACCACCGAATCCCAGATCAGGTACAGCCGGGGACGTGTGCGGGCGATCAGCTTCGTCGCCTTCGTCCGGCCGATCCCCGGCAGCGCCCACAGGGCCGTTTCCAGGTCCCAGGCGGGCCACCCCGGGGGTCAGCGGGTCCGGTTCGTCGACCAGGTCCCGATCCGGGCCTATCGCCGCCAGAAGGGCGTTCAGCGCCTCCGCCTCGGTGTGCAGGATCGCCCGCGCCGCCCTCGGGGGGACCTGCACCGACAGGAACACCCGCCGCAACCAGGTCGTCCGCGGTGAACCGGCCCACCTCCCCCGGCCCGGTCGCCGGTGCTCGACCACAAATCGAAGTGCGCTCCGCACCTAAGCGTCGACCCCCAGATACGGGCGGCCTTAATCCCGGATCCACCGATGCAGGGTGGGGTTGGGTGAGTTGAAACGGCGAGATGCCCTTGCGTGCTGAAAGAATTGGACTTCTCACAGAACCAGTTCGATCGACACGAAGGGCATCTCTAGGGTGCAACTATCCCACACCCACCCGGTGACGGCCTCGGCGTTCGACGACCGCAATCTCCTCGCCGCGGCCGGACTGATCCCGGTCCTGGGGTTGGCCCAGGACTGCGGCCTCGCTGACCTGGCAGACGAGCATCTGACGCTGCCCACCGACAAGGGCGCACACGCGGGCCGGAAGGTGTCTTCGCTGGTGGCGGGCATGGTCGCCGGCGCCGACAGCATCGACGACATGGCGCTGCTGCGGCACGGCGCCATGCCCACGGTGTTCGACCACCCGTACGCCCCGTCGACGCTGGGCTCCTTCCTGCGGACGTTCTCCTTCGGGCACGTCCGCCAACTCGACGCCGTCGCCGCCCGATTCCTGCAAGGCCTGGCCGAACGAACACCGCTGGTCGGTGGGCCCGAAGTCGGTGGGCGGATCCTCGTCGACCTCGACGACACCATCGTCCCGGTGCACGGGCACGCCAAGCAGGGCGCCGGCTACGGATACACCGGGATCCGCGGGTTGAACGCGCTGATCGCCACCGCCACCACCGACGGGCGGGCACCGGTGATCGTCGGCCAACGCCTGCGCCGCGGCGGCTGCGGATCCCCGCGCGGGGCATCCCGGATGGTCAGCGACGCCCTCGCCACACTCGGCCGCCTGCGCCCGCAGATGTCACCGGGGTCTGTGCTGGTGCGGGCCGACTCAGCCTTCTACGGGCACCCGACCGTGTCCGCGGCACTGCGCTCCGGCGCCGACGTCTCGGTCACGGTGCGGATGACCGCGACGGTGAAAGCGGCGATCGCCGCCATCGACGACGATGCGTGGACCCCGATCGAATACACCGACGCCGTCTACGACGAACAGACCGGCCGGTGGATCTCCCGCGCCGAGGTCGCCGAGATCGACTTCACCGCGTTCACCCGCCTCGCCTCCGAGCGGACACCGGGCCGGTTGGTGGTGCGCCGCATCCCCGACCTGCGGGAACACACCGACGGTCAGGGCTCATTGTTCGACACCTGGCGGTTCCACGCGTTCTTCACCACCACCGACCCCGCCGTCCTGGACACCGTGGCCGCGGACAAGATCCACCGCGGGCACGCGATCATCGAGCAGGTCCACGCCGACCTGAAGAACTCCGCGCTCGCGCACCTGCCCTCGGGACGGTTCGCCGCCAACAGTGCCTGGCTGGTACTCGCGGTGATGGCGTTCAATCTCACCCGCGCCGCCGCCACCCTCACCGGGGCCCGCCTGGTGCGGGCGACGACCGCCACCATCCGCCGCACCCTGATCTCGGTCCCGGCCCGGATCGCGTCCTCGGCACGCCGCCTCACCTGCACCTACCGCGGCGCTGGCCCTGGGAAACCGAATGGAACCAACTCTTCACCCACACCCGGCATCGAAGACCCCAGGTCACCTAATCCGCCCGGCCAGCCGGCCCCGACCCGAAACCCAGTGGAACAACCCGACACCCAGGTCGGACGATCACCCACACCCATAAGCCCACCAACGCCCGCAACCGGACTCATCACTCAACCCATCACCGATCGGTGGATCGAGGTTAATACCTCCTCAGGGC
>NZ_JBFUHV010000332.1:0-4670 GCF_056402215.1 Rhodococcus sp. P4_B6
GGTCACCACCGGGGTGWAGGCGCTGTCGGCGGCCATCCGGGTGATCGCGGCATCCAAACGGTCGCGCCGGCCGACGGCGGCGAGCATGGTGTCGTACGCGGTCTCGTACGCCAACTGCAGACCGGGYTCATCGAAGTGCTGGCTGCGCAGCCAGGTGTCGTGCACCTGCGTCCACGCGTGCCCTCCGTAGTAGACGATCCCCTGCCGCAGAAGAAGTTTCGACAGCCTGTGCCGAGCCGCCATCAGATCCCGGCGCACGTCCTCACGGGCGCGCACCAGATCCCGGGCGGCCTCCTGCGCCACGCTCGGCACCGTGACCGAGGTGATCTGATCGAGGTGCAGCAATCTCGCCAGATGCCGTGCATCTCGCGCGTCGGTCTTGACCCGATCTCCGGACGGGCGCTGCAGCTTCGAGGGCGCGGCCACCAGACACTCGATGCCGACYGTGTCCAGGAAACGGGCCAGCCCGAACCCGGTGGGCCCGGCCTCGTACGTCGCCTTCACCGGATCCGGCAACGACCGGATCCACTCGAGTATGTCGCGATGATCGGGCGTCAATCGGCGCTCGAACAGCTCACCGGTCCGCCCGTCGAGGCCGCACGCGACGACCGATCGTGCGTGCACATCCAATCCGACACTCGTACGCTGATTCATTGCTGGGGCCTCCCACATCTTGTGGCTCTACCGGCCAGGACCCGTTTCCTGTCGGCAACCCACGTTCACATGTGGAGTGGGCCCCAGCCCATACCCTCATACTGTCTAAGACAAGGATTCGAGATGAGTAACCCCCGCGCCGCCCAGGACACCCAGACCACCACCACCGGCGCCGAGAGCGCCTCGCCCAGCCCCAACCTGACCGGGGACCCGCGCGAGGCCACTTACACCCCCGCCCCCGCCGCGGGCGGCCAGCCGCCGGCCGCAGCTGACCCGGTCGCCGCCGGCACCGGAACCGCGCCGGGCCCCACCGCCACCACCGACCTCGGGGCCGGCACCGATCTGACCGCTGGCACCGGCGGGGAGTACTACTCGCCGCGGGACGTCGACGGCGACGGAAACGTCGACCTGATCCACACCCGTATCGAGGGCGTCGAAACCATCACCCACATCGACGAGGACGGCTCCATCACCCTCGTCGAGCAGGACACCGACGGCAACGGCACCTACGAAACCGGCATCGCCCCCACCGCCACCGGGATCCGCCTCGCCGAGGACCTCGACGATGACGGAACCGTCGACCTCGCCACCCACCTCGACCCCGCCACCGGCGCACCGGTCCGCCAGGACGTCATCGAGGACGGSCGGATCACCGACWCCCGGCTCGACACCACCGCCGACGGCAACCCGGACGTGCACCTGATCGACAGCAACGGCGACGGYCGCTTCGACACCGCCCTCCTCGACACCGACCTCGACKSCATCACCAACGACACCCTGGTCGACACCAACGGTGACGGCACCTTCGACCTGCGCACCGCCGACACCGACAACGACGGCACCCAGGAGTCCTTCGACACCGCCACCGACGGGCACCTCGGGTCGATCGAGCAGTTCGAAGCCCTCATCCCCGCAGAGGACCACTACCACGAGCAGGCCGACACGTACCCGACCGAGACGCCGGCCGACCAGACCGCCACCGACCTGGCCTGACCCAACACACCAGGGCGCCGCGCTGGCGGCGCCCACCAGCCTCCACTGGGCGGTGGGTGCAGTCCACCCCGCACCCACCCGACTTATGTTGCGGCCGAACCTCACACCGGGAGAGCACCGAATGGATGACATCGCCGCGGACCTGGACGCAGCAGCCTGGTCCGCCAGCCCACTCGACGACGACACCTACCTCGGCGAACCGGTCCCGATCGACGAGAGCCTCGACGCGATCCCCGAACCGGTCTTTGAGGACGACCCGTTCGCCGAGGTCGCCGACGGGACGGGAACGGTGGACCTGTCCGTCATCGACCTGAGCACCCTCGACCCGGAGCTCGCCGAGCCCCCGCCACTCGGACGGCCGCAGGACGCGACCGAACCGGCGGTCGACCCGGACACCGCACCGGATTCCCCGGTCGACGGTGCGGGCGGGGACGGGGTGTACGGGGACCCGGTGGAATGGTCGGTGAACTGGTTCTTCCAACAGGTCGACGGCTACTGCGGGCCATCGAGCGCCGCCCAAATGATCGCCCAGTACACCGGCGTCGTCATCGACGACCCCGAACAACTCGTCGACCGGGCCCTCGAACTCGGACTCATGCAGGACGGCGACCCCGCGCAGGGCATGACCTTGCCGAACCTCGAGATCCTCCTCGAGGACCAAGGGGTGCCCTGCACCGTGCAGGACAGTTCGATCGACGACCTGAAAACCAAGCTCGAGGACGGCTACGGGGTGATCGCGATGGTCGACTCGGGGGAGATCTGGAACCCCGACCAAGAAGCCGGGGAAGACGAGACGGCCGACCACTTCCTCGTCGTCGCCGGCATCGACGAAACCCGCGGGGTGGTGATCCTCTCCGATCCCGGCGCCCCGAACGGCAACCAGCTTGAGGTGCCCATCGACCAGTTCGAGGACGCATGGGCGGACTCGGGCCGCAAAATGCTGGTCGCCGACACCCCCGATCCCGACCTGGCCGACCACCCGGACCCGGTGGCAATGTCGGTGACCGCACCCGATCGCCGGTGGGCGATGATCGACCTGTAGCGGTTGTCGCTACCCACCGACAACAGGTTGGGCGTGCACACTGGAGAGGCCATCACCGACATTGGTGGCGGTGCTCCGAAAGATGCGGGCGGCTCGGCGGGAACCTTTCGCCGGTCCGAGGCATCCAACAAGTGTGGGCGTCCGTGTCGGCGCCGACATACTGAGGGAAACGAGGTGAGAGCAGCAGTGGACGACGACTCCGTCCTTGCAGCACTGGGGGTATCGGGCGCGCTGCCGCCCGTGCCCGACGAGGTGTGGGCGCGCGCCCTCGAGGTCGCCCTCGACCCCACCACCGCACCCGTCGACACCGACCTCGTCCCTGACATGGACGACGTACCGGTCGTACCCGAGGACGACGACATCATCCTGCTCGACGACGACACCGACCTCGACACCGATGGTGACGACGGCAACGTCCCAGGCCCGGAACTCGATACCGACGCCGACGCCGACACGGATCTCGACCTACCCGCCGGACAGGACTTCGATCTCGGCGACGACAGCGCCGACCCCTCCACCCTCGGCGCCGACGACCCCACCGACCTCGGCATCGACCTCGGCGGGCACCACGACATCGACCCGCTCTAACCACCAGCACGTCCCCACCACCCCGGGCGCGGTCGGACACCAGATTCCTGGCTCGGGCGGCTGTATGTGACGGCGGGTACGATTCCCTCGGCGCCCGGGGGCGGCAACGACAGTGATCACGGCACGGGGGGACAAGGACATGGACGACGCGGACCTGATCGCGGCGTGCCGAGCCGGCGATCACCACGCCTTCGCCGAACTCGCCGGCCGCTACCGCACCAACGCCTGGCACGTGTGCCTGCAGATCACCGGCAACACCCACGACGCCGAAGACGCCCTGCAAGACACGCTCACCGCCGCCTGGAAAAACCTGCCGAAATTCCGCGGCGACGCCCGCTTCAACACCTGGCTGCACCGCATCGCCGCCAACGCCGCCCTCGCCGTCGTCCGACGCCGCAAGAACACCGACAGCCTCGACGACACCGACGGCGAATACGGCATCCTGCTCGAAGACCCCGCACCCCGATTCGACGAACAAATCACCACCATCGACGCGGTCCGCCGCGCCCTCGCCCAACTCCCCGAAGACTTCCGCGTCGCCATCGTGCTCGCCGAATTCGCCTCCCTGCCCTACGCCGACATCGCCGAACACCAAGGCGTCACCGTCGCGACCGTGAAAACCCGAATCCACCGCGCCCGCAAACAACTGGCCACACTCCTCGCACCCGCAATCGACCCGTGAGTCGACCACACGTGATTCGTCCGACGGTACGTATCGACGGTGCCCAACCTTCGTGCTTCCGGTCGTACGGGAGGATGGGCGGGTGAGTGATTCTCCACTGCTGCCCGACGACTACCGCGACTTCCTCAATCACCTCAAGACACAGGTCCGGCAGGCCCGGGTCCGGGCCACACGCGTGGTCAACACCGAGTTGCTCCTGCTGTACTGGGACATCGGCCGCGCGATCCTGGACCGCCAGGCAGCCGAGGGGTGGGGGAGCAAGGTCATCGACAGACTTGCCGTCGACCTGCGGTCCGAGTTCCCCGAGATGCGCGGATTCTCACGAAGCAATCTGCACTACATGCGGAAGATCGCCTCGGCATGGCCCCGGAGCGCATTCGTCCAACAAGCTGTTGGACAAATCCCGTGGGGACACGTGACCGTGCTCGTCGACCGCCTCGACGACCAGGCCGCTCGCGACTGGTACGCGGCCGCGGCGTTCGAGCGGGGCTGGTCCCGCAACGTCCTATCCCATCAAATCCGCAACCGACTCGACCAGCGCATCGGGGCAGCACCATCAAATTTCACCGACCACCTGCCCACCGGTGACTCCGACCTGGCGCAGCAACTGGTCCGCGACCCGTACGTCTTCGACTTCCTGGACCTGACCGACCGGGTCGCGGAGCGCGAACTCGAGGCCGCGCTGATGGCACGGTTGGAACGGTTCCTGCT
>NZ_JBFUHV010000333.1:0-4340 GCF_056402215.1 Rhodococcus sp. P4_B6
GCTATTTGGAGCTCAGAGGCCCGGTCCCTGCCAGTTCCCCTCCATCGATAATGAATTCGGCTCCAGTGACAAAGCTGGACTCGTTGCTGGCGAGGTAGATGATCAGTTGCGAAACCTCCTCGACGTTGCCCATTCGTTTCATCGGGTTGAAGTCCGCCACGTCCAGATCGGCATTCATCGGCGTCGACACAGTTCCGGGATGGACGGAGTTCGAGCGGACGCCGTGCTGGGCCAATTCGAGCGCGACCGATTTGGTCAGACCACGCACGCCGAACTTGGAGGCCGTGTAGCCGTGCAGTTCGGCGATGCCTTGGAAGCCGGCGGTCGACGAGATATTGATGATGGACGACGGGGCGGACGAGATCAGCGTCGGGGTGGCGGCCTTGACGCCGAGGAACGGCCCAGTCAGGTTCACGGCGATGATGTCGTCCCAGTCCTTCGTCGAATAGTCGGTCAACGACCCCATATTGACGATGCCCGCGTTGTTCACGAGGACGTTCAGCTTTCCGAACGTCGTCATGGACAGGTCGACAGCGTTCTGCCAATCGGCGTAACTGGTGACGTCAAGCCGTGTGTAGACGGCCTTGTCCGCTCCCAGTTCCCGTGCCAAACTTTCGCCGTCGTCATCGAGGATGTCGCCGATGACGACCTTCCCGCCCTCGGCGACGATCGTTCGAGCATGGGAAGCGCCCATGCCTCGTGCGCCGCCCGAGATGAGTGCGACCTTGTCCTGCATTCTCATATGAACTCCTTCACCTGGTCTGTCGAAGAGCGGGGAGCGGGAAGCCGCTCGGAACTGTCTGTTGCTTGTCGAGTCGGCTGACTACCACTGGGTCGGGGCGACTTCGACAATGATTCCGTCGAGGTGGTCGTGCATCGCGATTTGGCAGCTCAACCGGCTGTTGTCCTGCACGGGGGAGGAGGCGCATTCGAGCATCTCTTGCTCGTTGGAATCCATTGGGGTGAGCTTGTCGAGGAACTGCGGGTCTACGTAGATGTGGCAGGTTGCGCAGGCGCCGCTGCCACCGCAATCTCCGACGATCGAGCGGATGCCGTGACCGACCGCAGCCTGCATGAGAGTTGTTCCGGACGCGATGCTCAGTTCGTCGCGGTCGCCGTCGGGGGTGATGAAGGTTGCTTGTGCCATGGTCGGTGAGCCTCCTAGGTTCTGGCTGTGGTGCTTGAGATTGACGGTTGTGCCGAATTGACCAAGTCCCGCAGCGAAATATCGCTCGCTGCAAGCAGGTCGGCGGCCACAGGGATTCGTTCCGCGATAAGTCTTTTCGAGATGTTGAAATCGGCGGGTCGATTGATTGTGTCCACCGCGAGTACTCGGTCGCCCACTACGTAGAAGGCKCTGAAGGATCGATCGTCGGGCCTTCCGCGTAGCACTAGGCGGTCGTACCCGTCCGACAAGCCGACCATCTTCAGATTCAGGTCGTACTGATCGGACCAGAACCATGGAGCGCCATTCGGGCGGGTCGGCTTGTCGCACAGGACGGCAGCAGCGTTGCGCGCCTGTTCGAGTGCGTTAGGCACCGACTCGACACGGACGTAGCGGTCGTACAGATGGCTGTACTGGCGAACGCAATCTCCTACAGCCATGATGTGGGGATCGGTGGTGCGAAGGTCGTCGTCGACCACGATCCCGTCGTCGACCTCGAGGCCTGCTGCTGCGGCCAGTTCGCTGTTCGGGATCAGCCCAATTCCGACGATAACCAGATCGGCAGCAAGTCGTGTGCCGTCCGAGCAGCGAACCGCTTCGATGCGGCCGCCTTCCCGAGTGGTCTCCAGCCCCTCTACCAGGCAGTCGGTGACAATATTGACGCCCGCCTCCCGATGAACGGACTCGTAGTACTCAGAGATCGGTTGCGCAGTGACGCGAGCGAGTACGCGGGAGGCAGCCTCGAGCACGATCACGGTCATGCCCGCCTTCACGGCGGCTGCTGCCACTTCCAAGCCGATGTATCCGGCACCGACGATAACTACCGTCCGTTGGGGCCGAAGTTCACCTCGAAGCGCGTCCGCATCTGCCCGGGTGCGGAGGTAGTGGAGATTCGACGGCTTCTGGGGAAGGGCATCCGCGACCGGCAGTGTTCGCGGTCGGCCGCCTGTTGCGAGAACCAGCTCGTCGTAACCGATTTCGGTTCCGTCGGACATTGCGACCTTGCGATGCTTACGGTCGATGGCCTTGGCGTGATGGCCTGCGTGGACGGTGATCCGATTCTTCTCATATGCCACTGCGCCGCGCAGGTGCAGTGATTCTGCTGCGACTTCGCCCTTGAGGTACGCCTTCGACAGGGGTGGTCGATGGTACGGCTGAAATCTCTCGTCACCCAGCAGCGTGATCGGGCCCTCCCATCCGGAGGTGCGTGCAGCAAATGCCGCTTCGGTACCACCGCAGCCGTTGCCTATGACAAGCAGGTGTCGGTCCGACATCTGAAAGGCTCCTTCTATGTTTTCTTTCGCGCCCGAACCGAGCACAAGAGCGAGATCCGCCAGGTGTCGGATGGTGCTGAGTTATCCGAGAAGCGTTCCTGCTCCGTGCCCAGCGCGGTGACGTTGAGGGCTTACAGAATGGTTGATCTTTTCGTATCGAGTGCTTGCCCGTGATTGCGTCTCAATCGGCCACGTCAGCGCGTTCGCTGAAAACACGAACACATCCGCTTGCGGCTTGGAACCGGTTGTGGATCGTTCTCATCGACGTTCCTTACACTGATCGAAAGCAGTTCTGGTGCCCCTGGGCCCTGACATCCACACGTAGTTGTTGCTGTCTGCGTCGGCAGGAATAAGCTGGCCCCCTAGACGCTAAGCGCGTGCTGACGGCATTTCACCGTGCTGGCGGCACGTAGAAATCGGACCCTTTTGGTCTGTGCGCCCAATCACAGCCGGCGGCGTTTGTGGCTCAAGTCATACCGTATGGCAGCGTCTGCTACCTACGAGCGTTGGGATTTCCGGAAGCGACGGACCGGAGTTGTCGTGCGGCACGTAATACCTCGGGGTGGCAGTCACGTGATTCCGCCCGCTCGGCCGTGCTGGAACGAGGGCAACTCGAGTGGAGGGGGAATGCGGGCCAGGTTGCGGTGGCGGCCGAGGCGTGGGCAGTTCGGCGAGGTCGAGGAGACCGACGGTCCTGCCGGCTGAAAGGGAGGGAGTAACTCTCCCTGGGCCCGTCATCCATTGAGGTGACTTCATGGACCGTCGATGTCTCGACCGGGCTAACGCAGGGCTAGGCCAGYGCTAGACCTGCATAGGGCAGCTCCGCTGCGGCGGCATTGTGTGCCTTGGCCAATAATCCGGGCCGTCAGTACGGGTCCGCGGCGAGCACGGCCTCCCCAAGCCAGTAGCACAGCTCCAGTGCGTTCTCGAGCTCAAGGCGTCCGTCGCGCACGTTCCGGCCGAGTTGATCTTCGATCTTGTGAATCCGGTAGACGACGGAGTTCTTGTGCATGTGCAACGCAGTTGCGGCGGCAGCGTAACTCCCACCAGTGCGGAGGAATTCGCGCAATGTCGTGCGTAGATCCTCGCTCGCCGGGTCACTAGCTGCCAACGGACCCAAAACGTCGGCCACCCAGGCGCGACCGGCGCTGAGGTCACTGCACATCAGCGCGACCGCGCCAAGCTCGGCAATGGAAAAGATCCGTGGGGCCGGGACACGTGCGACCTGGGCAACAGCGCGGGCTTGATTTGCCTGCGAGTGAGTGCGGACGAACCCGGCGACCCCCTTCTGGGGTGCACCAACAGCTACGGAAACCGGCAGCTCCCAACTTGCAGTGATCGCTGCAAACTTCGCGTGGTCGACATTATTCTGTCCTCCGAGCGGTAACCATGCCCACCCCGTGTGCTCGTCGCGCGGCTCGAACAGCGGATGGCCGCGGATGCCTAGTGGTGTTGCGAGAGCGGTCACTGCTTCTTCGAGGTGGCCCAGCTCGTCATCCGCCCCTTCGCCCCGTTCGGCCCAGACGATCACGCCGAGATGGTATTGGCTGAGACGGTAGCCCAGTGCTGCCTCGGCCGCGCCAATGTCGATAGGTCGGTCTCCCAGTATGTCGCTGATCCGTGCGGAGCGGGAGGCGCTGCGGCGCTGCCGCCATGCGTCTCGCTCAGCCTCATACGTTGTTAGCAAATCTTTGGCGATCAGGTTGACGTGTGCTGATACCAGCCTCGTGATCTCCAGTGCAGCCTGCGCGGTTACGGTCGCGTCGTCACTGCGGGCGGCCAGCTCCTGGAGGCACCAGCGAACAACGCTGTCTTGGTACAGGCGGTAGGCGTGCTCAAGCGCAGTGATCGGAACTTCACGTTGAGCGAGCAGTCGGGCAAGCTCATTGGCAGGTTCGAAC
>NZ_JBFUHV010000334.1:0-4310 GCF_056402215.1 Rhodococcus sp. P4_B6
GGTAGCCGAGATTGCTCGCCAGCAGGATGCTCACCGGATGCCCCACCAGGACCATGACGGTCGCGTTGAGGAGCACGTCCAGGGTCAGGGATCGGCCGGGCACACCCCACCGGTTGACCCAGTCGAGTTGCTTGATGGTCATCCCTTCCTGGGCAAGGCCGAACAGCGCGCGGCCCCCGTCGGCGGTAGTGGAGATGATGGAGATCAGCAGGGCCGAAGCGATCACGATCGTTCCGATCCAGGCCGCGCCACCGAATGCGTGGTCGAACGCCACCGCGACATAGTTCACCGGGTTGTCCCGGACCACGCCCTCGCCAAGACCACCCGCGAGAGCGGTCGGGACGACGACGAACAACACGATCATGAACAACGAAATTCGCGACATGGCCTTGGAAGTGTCGCGGGCGGTGTCCTTGTACTCGGGTGCGAAAGACGCAACGATCTCGCCCGCGTAGATCGTCCACGCGGTCACGTAGAACACGACGGCGACAGTTCGCCAGTCGCCGGCCACCGACCACGACAAGTTGGCCGTCGACCAATGGATCGACGGGCTGACCAGGCACGCCACCGTTATTACGGCTAGACCTGCGACGACCAGCAATCCGAGCACCTTGTTGACCGTGGCACCGAATTTCAAGCCGAAGTAGTTGAAGGCCCAGGCGAACAGCATGGCACCGAGGGCGAAGAGGTGTTCGAGCCCGAGTTGGTTGCCGAAGATGCTGAAGGCGACAGTGTTGTCCTGAAACCAGGTCGCCTCGATCAATTCGCCGAAGACCACGGAGGCCATGGAGATGGACAGTGACCAACCGAGCCAGTAGCCGAATGCGGCGATAGCTCCCAGTGGGGCGAAGTATTTCTTCCAGCCCTCGATTGCGTAGCGTGCGACCCCTCCGGAGTCGCGGGGGAACATTGCCGCCATCTCCGCAAAGACTTGGCATTGCAGGAAGCTGATCACCGCTCCGATGAACCAGATCGTAATTGCGGTCCACGCACCGACTACGCCGAGTAGGTAGCCGAAGGTCACGAACAACCCAACTGGCAGGGTCAGCGCCATGGCCATGCCATCGCGCCAGGTGAGCTTCTTGGCGAGTCTTCGATCGCCCATGCTGTTTTCGGTCATGTCTCGTCCTTCGTTTTTATTGTCCCCCCGAGCTAGGTCGACGCGATCGTCGGGATCGGCACCTTCTGGTGATCTGTGTGGACGGCAGGCCGGGACGCCAGGCCGCGGCGAGCGTCCCGGCCCTGCATGTCTAGGTCTTCACCCCGGAATTCGCGTGCATCCGAGTTGCGCGAAGGGGGTGCAACCTGTGACCGGGCTCGGCTGGGATTCCCGGAGATCCGTGCATGAATCTCTCGATCAGCCCGGATTCCGGATTCGATCGCGCCATCGATGAACCCGTTCCATCCATTCGCGAGATCCGAACCAGCGAAGAAGACCCTGCCCTCGGGCTTCTGCAGCTCCGCGAGCAACCTCGTTGTCTGGCCCGGTCGGAACATGCACCAGGTGCCGCGCGAAAACTCGTCGCTTGCCCAGTCATGTCCCGTGGTGGCGACGACTTCCAGATCCCCGAATAGCTTCTGGAGTTCTGCACTGACCTGGTCAACGTCACTGGCGTTCAGATCAGCTCCTTCGGGGCCGAATGCGATCAGCAACTGGCCGTCATCGAGAACCTTGTCCGTGACGACATAGTTGATCAAATGGTTCTCCGGAGCAACAGCGAAGAACGGCTTGGGCAAGTCCCCTCGAACGTGCACCCACGCTTTCGAACCACGGCCGGGCTGGCCCTCAGAAATCCCCGCTTGTTTTGCGGCGGACAGTGCGGGACTGAAATCAATGGCACCGAAGGTATTCAATGGTGCCGCGACGACCACGTACTGAGCCCGCAAGGTATCCCCTTGCCGGGTGGTCACGACCACACCGTCATCCGATTGTTCCACCGCGGCAACGGGGGTGYTCAGCCGAACTTCGGCTGAGGAATCGTCGGCTATGGCCTGGATCAGAGAGCGTGTTCCGTTCTTGAGTTTGTAGCGCCCAACCGTATCGAATACTGCATTGATATCGAATCCGCTCAGCGCATACCAACGCAGCGCAGCAACCAGACCGACGTCTCCACAGGGAGCGGAGCCCATGGCTGTCCACAAGCCATTGGCCAGGTCCTTCTCTTCTGGAGTCAGGTCGAGTCCGTCGATCCGATCTTGGATCGACAACTTGTCGACGACCTCCAGCGCATCCTGATGGTAAAAGGGCTCGAACGGTCGCTCGAGAACCTCCCGAGCGTCCTGAACGACCATCTCCATGAGGGACTCGATAGCCGCCGAGGCCTCCTCGTAGGGAACGCTCTTCCGCCGGCCTCCGGTCACCGTGGCCGCGATCTCAGGCGCGGACACTCCGATGGTTTCGACAAGCTCGAGGTTGTAGCGCGAGATTTCCGCGAACGCATGTGGCTGGAACCAATGAACCCACGTACCTCCCAACTCCAACGAGTGCCCTGGCAGAGCGTCGTCCTTGTACCAGGTTCTGCCGCCAATGCGATCCCTGCCTTCGAGCACGACCACGTCGTACCCCCGGCGACTGAGTTCCCGTGAAGCGGTGATGCCGGCGAAGCCGGCTCCAATGATCACAACATCACATGACTGGTTGTTTCCCATGTCCTCATCCACTGATAGTCAAGAATTATTTGTCGGTGACAATTTGATTCGGTCACCTTCGGAACGAAGTAAAGTCCCCGGAATTGGGGCTACTGTCCTCCGGTTGTCTCCACGGTCGCTCGGCTCGAATAAGCGCTCCTCTTTCCGATCCCTCTTTTGCGAAGCTTCAGTCGCTCTTCTTGACGATGTGAAGGACGCTGGTGTCGGTGAATTCCAGGAGCCCTTCCATGCCGAACTCAACGCCGAGACCCGATTGCTTGCGTCCGCCGAAGGGAACGTCAGGCAGGACGGCACAATGCGTATTCACCCAGACCGTGCCACTCTCGAGGCGCTGCGCGACCCTGGTGGCGCGCTCCACGTCGGTGCCCCACACCGAATTGCCCAGGCCATATTCGGTCCCATTGACCTGCTCGATCACCTCGTCGAGGTCGTCGTACTTCACGATGGCGCGGACAGGCGCGAAGGTTTCCTCGGCGACGAGTGGACTGGCGTGATCGATGTCGCGGACGACGGTGAGCTGCACGAAATAGCCGGGGCCGTCGAACACGTCGCCGCCGGCGATGATCTTTCCATCACGCGCTGCGATCTCGAGTGCCTTCTTGGCAGCCTCCAACTGCTTCGGGTTCTGCACCGGACCGTATTCGGTGTCCGGGTCGAGTCCGTGACCGACCTTGGCGTCGGTGGCCAACCTGGCGAACTCATCGCAGAACTCGTCGTATTGCGAAGCGTGCACGAAGATCCGCTTGATGTTGATGCAAACCTGACCGGAGTTCCAGAATGCCCACTCGAAGATGCCTTTGGCGACCTTCGATACGTCTGCGTCGTCGAGCACGACCGCTCCGTCATTCCCGCCCAACTCCAAGACAACTCGTTTGAGAGTCTCGGCGCTGCTGGCCATCACCTTGCGGCCTGCGACGGTGGAACCGGTGAAGGAGATCTTGTCGACCTTCTTGTGGGCGGTCAGGTAGGGGCCCAGGTCGCCTCCGTCGCCCACCACGTTGACCACTCCGGCCGGAACCAGATCCTGGAGCATCTCACCGATCAGCATCGCGTTGAGCGGTGTGGTTGGTGCGGGTTTGATCACGATCGTGTTGCCTGCGAGCAATGCCGGCGCCACCTTGTAGATGGTCTGGAAAAAGGGGAAGTTCCACGGGATGATCCCGAGCACGACGCCGATGGGCTTGCGGTGGATCTCGATCCTCGAGTCCTCGTCGTCACGCACCACTTCGGGATCGAGGCGCAGGTCGGCGATGTGGCGCATCCAGATGAGGGCCGAGTCGACATCACCGTCGGCCGAGGCAGCCGGTTTGCCTGTTTCCAATGTGATGATCCGCGAGATCTCCTCCCGCCGCGCCTCGATGCGCTGCGCGAGCTGGTGCAGGATTCGTGACCGCTCCTCCACCGTGGTGTTCTGCCACTCTCCGAATGCGCGGGCCGCACCCAGGTATGCATCATCGGCCTGCTTCTCATCGGCGACCGGCGCCGTCGCGATGACCTCACCAGTTGCCGGGTCGCGGACCGGCTGACTAGTTGCCCCTTCGACTAATTGCCCATCGATCAGCTGCTTGAACGTCTGATCCGACAGATCGACTCGGGCAACCGAAGTGTCCAGCTGAGGGGGTGCGGGAGAGGGGGCGGTGGTCATGTCGTTGTCTCCATCG
>NZ_JBFUHV010000335.1:0-4306 GCF_056402215.1 Rhodococcus sp. P4_B6
GCGTGCGCTCGGAGATGCTTAGACGCGACAGGGGCCCGGTCGTCCCGCCCTCGCCCGCGACTTCGGCATCACCTCGCGGGCCATTCTCCAGGGGGGGCTTCCCACACTAGGAGTGTGCCTCGGTCACCAGGGTTTATGCCAACTGTTCGGTGCGCATGTCGTCTTGGCTCCAGAGCCGAGGCACGGTCGCAACTCAGAGATATTTCACGACCAGAGGGAATTGTTCGCGGGTCTCCCCTCGCCTCTGTCGGTCGTTCGGTACCACTCTCTCGCCGTCGAAGATCTCCCCGCTGAGCTGGAGGCGACTGCGTGGACATCCGACGGGGTTCTTATGGGGGTAAGGCACCGTCTGCGCCCACTGTGGGGGTTGCAATTTCATCCGGAGTCGGTCTGCACCGATCATGGACATGAACTCCTCGCCAACTTCCGCGACCTCACCCCGACCCACCGGAAGGGATCCGTCCCGAAGCCACGACGTCGGCGGCGGACCCTATCTCCATACGTGGTCGAAACACGACGGATAGATCGGCGAGTCGACCCACAGATGGTGTATGAGCGCCTGTTCGCAGACAGCCCCGACAGTTTTTGGCTCGATGGCAGCTCCGCCGTGGAATCGGACGCCCGCTTCACCATCATGGGTGACGCATCTGGTCCACGCGCCGAGTACGTTACCTACGACGTAACGGACGGCACCGTCCTAGTGCACCGTTCCGGCGTTCCGGCCGACAAACGACGCGTGCGATTCTTCGACTACCTCGACGAACAGTTGCGGATCCGCGCGGTGCCGCGATCACCTGACCTGCCGTTCTCGTTCAATCTGGGCTACGTGGGCTACCTGGGCTACGAGTTGAAAGCCGAAGCCGACGGCAGTGCACAACACTCCGCGGACACACCCGATGCGGCCCTGGTATTCGCCGACCGCGCAGTCGTGATCGACCATGTCGACGGCAGCTGCTACCTACTGGCGCTCAGCGAGCAGGCACACGAACCCGGAACCCGCGACTGGATGCGCCGTACGGCGCGGGTAATCAACCGGATGCCCGTCACGACCGACGATGCGCTTCCCGCCCGGCCGCTCATCAGGTCGGCGGCAGACCCGCGCATGACGCTGCGCCACAACCGTGAAACCTACCTCAACAAGATCCGCACCTGTTTGGAGAACATTCGGGTCGGCGAAACGTACGAAGTGTGCTTGACGAACCACGCCCAGATCGATGTCGATATAGACCCCGTCGAAACCTTTGCCTACCTCCGATCCATCACGCCAGTGCCGTACGCAGCACTCCTGAGGTTCGAGGCGGCGGACATACTCAGCGCCTCCCCCGAGAGGTTTCTGCGCGTGGGCGCCGACCGGGTCGTGGAGTCCAAACCGATCAAGGGCACCCGACCGCGGGGTGCAACCGCTGCCACGGACGACGCGCTCCGCCAGGACCTTCTGACGAGCGAAAAGGATCGGGCCGAGAACCTCATGATCGTCGACCTCGTGCGCAACGATCTTTCACGGGTCTGCACTCCCGGTTCGGTGCACGTACCGCGATTGTTCGACGTCGAAACCTACGCACCGGTCCATCAGCTCGTGTCGACGGTTCGGGGGACGCTGCGCAGTGACGCGACTGCGGTCGAGTGTGTGCGTGCCTGCTTCCCGGGTGGCTCGATGACCGGAGCACCGAAGCTCCGCACCATGGAAATCATCGATCGGCTGGAGGAGGGGCCGCGAGGGGTGTACTCGGGCGCCCTCGGCTGGCTGTCGATCAACGGCACCGCCGACCTCAGCATCGTCATCCGAACCATGGTGTCCCGGCGCGGGACAGTGAGCTTCGGGATCGGGGGCGCCATCGTCGCGTTGTCCGACCCCGACGAAGAGTTCATCGAGACCCTGGTCAAGGCGGCCGCCATGCGCAGGGCCCTCACGATCAGCGCCGGCAGATCGCCCGCCCTCGCCCACCACGTTGGTCCGCCGACCTCGAGTGACACCATCGATCGAGCCGGGCGACTCTCGCGGGCCGAAGTGGGCGGTGTAGAGGTATGGGTCCGCCCCGGTATGCCGGCGCCCCAGGCAAATGCCGAACTTGTACTTGCCGAGGCCCTCGCCGATATTTCACGTATCACGGCTCCAGTGGTCGTGGACCTGTGCACCGGTTCCGGAGCAATCGCCCTGGCGATCGCGCATGCCCGAGCCGATGCCGGTGTACACGCCGTGGATGTGGATCCGGCAGCCCTGAACGTGGCGCGACGCAACATCGAACGTCAGATCCGCCTCGGTGGGAGCCCGATCGTGCTTCACGAAGCCGCCGTCACCGCGCCCAATCTGTTGTCCGGCCTGGACGGAACGGCAGATCTGGTCCTCGCACGTCCACCGTGCATTCCCGACGACAACGAATTTCCCTTGCAGCGCAGCGAGTACCACCGAGGGGCCTTGGTCGGTGGTACAGAGGGGTTGAAGCTCGCCCGGCAAACCATTGTTGCGGCGGCACGGCTCCTGCACGCGGGCGGCAACCTCGTCGTCGAGCACCGTCCCGACCGCTACACGACAGTGCTCGCACTACTCGACGAGAACAAGTGCTTCGCCAACGTGGCAACATATTTCGACCACGCCGGAGGAGCGATCTACACCACCTGCGCGCGGACCTCGATGCCGCCCCAACACACCGAGGTCGGGCCCGAGCCCAACCCCTGCACGCATCCTGGCGCAAAGAGCAGATCGGAGAACAGTCGTGGACGCCGTCCCGCCACGGGTTCCAGGAGTTGAAAAGCGCTCGGGGAACCGTCTTCCGTCGAAGGCGTGCCGTTTGTCTGCCGCGCAAAAGGGCATCTGGTTCGCCCAGCAACTGGCCGGCGAGCTCCCGATCACGATCGCGCAGTACGTCGAAGTCTTCGGCGAGTTGGATATCGATTTACTCGAGGCGACCAGTCGCGTCGCCGCCAGGGAGTTCGGTTCGGGGTTCTTACGCCTGGTCGATCACGACGGTGAGCTGTATCAACTGGTCGACGATTCTTCCGACGACGGGCTCCGGCGAATCGACTTTCGCGCGGAGAACGACCCGAGGGTCGCCGCGCAGCAGTGGATGCGCCGGGAGTTCAGCACCCCGATAGACCTCCTCCGGGATGCGCTCGCAGTCTCGGCCATTCTCCGGATCGGTGACCGGCACCACTACTGGTACTCACGCATTCACCACATCGCGCTCGACGGCTACGGCGCCATGAATCTGGTGCAGCGTATTGCCGAGTTGTATTCGGCCGCAGTTGCCGGTGTCGACGCCCCGCCGCTCCGCGTGCTGGACCTCGCGCAGATCGTTGAACTCGATGCTGCCTACCGGAACTCGGATCGCTTCGAAGAGGATCGGCGGTACTGGGCGGAACGGACCATGGGACTGCCGGAGCCTGCGAGCCTGGCCGGGCGGTCGGCGCCCGTCAAGGCGCATCCGCGAGTGGCCAGCGCGGCCTTGTCACACGACGTAGCCTCAATGCTCGAGTCGGTCGTCGCGAAGCACAACTCGAGTGCGGCGCCGGTCTTGGTCGCTGCTCTTGCCGGCTACCTGTGCCGGATGACAGGCAGATCGGACATCGTACTCAGTCTGCCGGTTTCGGCCCGAACGACCGCACCGCTGCGACGCTCAGGTGGGATGGTGGCCAATGTCGTACCGCTACAACTCGAGGTGGGCCCGGACGTGACGATCGGGACACTGATCAAGTCCGCCCAGCTCGAGTTGACCGGGGCGCTGCGACGGCAGCGGTACCGGCGCGAGGACATCTGCCGCGATCTCGGCAGGGACATCAGCCGAATTCGCTCGTTTGGTCCGACTCTCAACATCATGCCGGCCGACCGTGAGATCCGGCTGGGCCCCCACTTGGGCCGACTACATGTGTTGACCTCCGGGCTCGTCGACGATCTTTTCGTCAACATCTACCCGAGCGTGGGGGGCACCACGACGCACATCGACTTCCAGGCCAACCCGAGCCTGTACGACGGCGACGTTCTCGATCGTCATCACCACCGCTTGTTGTCCTTTCTCGAACGCTTCCTTTCTGCCGATGTGGGGTGTCGGGTCGGTGACCTCGACATCCTCGACGCCGACGAACGACGAAACCTGCTCGACCGCACCGGCGGCCCCGAACACCCCGCCACGACACTGCCCCAACTGCTCACCACCGCCGCCACACACGACCGCACCACACCCGCGGTGCTATACGAAGACCACCACCTGTCCTACCAACAACTCGACACCGCATCCTCCCAGCTGGCACGGATCCTCATCGCCGAAGGCATCGGCACCGAAGACACCGTCGCCATCGCACTGCCCCGCTC
>NZ_JBFUHV010000336.1:0-4227 GCF_056402215.1 Rhodococcus sp. P4_B6
ATCTATGCGTGCCGTACGCGTGATGTGTATCGAAGAACCGCTCGGTGCCCGTGTTCTATCGAAACCAATTGCAGTACAGGCACTGTCGAATACGCGAGCT
Organism: Rhodococcus sp. P4_B6; assembly: GCF_056402215.1. Classification (NCBI taxonomy): domain Bacteria; kingdom Bacillati; phylum Actinomycetota; class Actinomycetes; order Mycobacteriales; family Nocardiaceae; genus Rhodococcus; species Rhodococcus sp. P4_B6. Next base: position 101 of record NZ_JBFUHV010000336.1, read on the forward strand.
GACCGGTGGCACCGGATATCTTTTTGTGTGCGACTCACCGGACATTGAATCCGACTCTTGAGTCGTAATATCGACCCACTGGTTAGTAACCTAGTTCCAGCGCATGGATGTGTCAATGGTCACAGACGCCCAGATCTGGCGAGGTGCCCTGCCCGTGTCCGGATCTACACGCCGGTTTGGGCAGGGCAGCTGCAGTATTGAAACGCCGGACGAGTCCCACACGCGAGTTATATTCTCGCATGCGTGGATTCGTCCGGCGTTGACTGTCACGTACCGCGGCTGGGGATCAGTTTCTGGCGACGAGGATACTGTCATGGTTCGAACTACAACGACGTTGGCCATCAGCCTTCGCAGCAGCTGTTGCAGCTCGACGTCTCCGCGGGGAGCTGTTGCAGCTCAGCGGTTTCCCCGCGGAGTTGTTTCGGTGGGTCCTGACAACGGCGGAGCAGGCTGAACTCTCACGTCGTCGACATCCCGCCGTCGACCAAAATGGTCTGGCCGGTGACGTACCCCGCTGCGGGCGATGCGAGCCAGACCGCGGTTGCGGCGAGTTCCTCGGGCTTGCCCGCTCTTCCCAACAAGAACCGGGGCTCGAGCGAATCGGTCACATACTCTGGGGAGTACGACTCCGTCATTTCGGTCTCGAAGAAGCCCGGCGCAATCGCGTTTACTCTGATTCCCGGCTTTCTGCCCCACTGCGACGCGAGGTCACGAGTGAGTCCAACGAGGCCGGCCTTGCTTGCGGTATAGGCCGCCTGGGGCAGTGCGGCAGTAGTGAAGCCGAGAACACTCGAGATGTTGATGATCGWGCTCCCCTGCGTCATCACTTCGGCGCAGGCTTGGGCCATCCAATAGCTACCTCCGAGATTGACATCTACAACCGCCCGGAAGGCATCGGGGCTTTCCCGCGTAGCCGGGACTGCGCTCGCCATACCGGCATTGTTGACGAGGATGTCCACACGACCGAACCGTGCCATCGCCGCCTCGACCAGATCTACGCACTGTCGAGGATCGGCCACGTCGGCGTTCTGTACCAGGGCCTCGCGCCCGTACCCGCGTACCGCCTGCGCGGTTGCCTCCAAGCGGTCGACCYTGCGCGATGCCACGATTACGTGGGCTCCGGCGCGGGCCATGGCCGTGGACAGCGATACGCCTAAACCTGCTGACGCCCCAGTGACGATCGCAACTCGATCGTCGAGGCGAAACATTTCCGCGAAGGCGCCTAGGTTGTCGGCCGCCTCTTGTTCGTGCATTTCACTTCCCTCTTCGAAGTCAGCCTCGACCCGAATTTCGACGGCTTACGCCGTACCGACCGACTCTGCTGAAAGTTTCGTCGACTCTCGAGGTTTGGCTACCGCTGTCGACACCTGGAGCCGGGACCGGTCTATTGACCAACTATTGGGAGCGCTCAGACGGGTGAGGGAGCCTCACCACGGCGGTCGAGAAGACGCTTGACCTTCCCCTCTCCTCCCAGCCCAGTCTGAGGAGCGAGGGATCCAGCAGGGACGATCGTCACCTCGACCGAGACACCGAAGGTCGACTTGAGACGATGCTTCATGTCTTCCTGGAGAGGTGCTGTGTCTTCGTCGTTCGCCTGCTCGATCAACACGGTCATTCGTTCACGGGAACCGAGACCCTCGCCGACGTTCTCCACCACGCACAGGAACTCGCCCGTCGATCGCGCGTCGCCCTGGACGACGTCCTGTGCTGACCGCGGATACACGCTTGTCGCTCTCAGTTTCACCATTTCGTCGAGCCGGCCCAAAAACCCGGACAGTTTGGTCGTCCGGGCACCGCACGCGCACGCTGCGCGCTCGGAACTACGCATACGGTCTTTGAGGTCGTATCTGATGATGGGTGGAACCGAGCGATGCAGGCTTGTGACCACGATGTCGCCATCGTGCCCTGGGCCGAGGATGCGTCCGGTCTCGCTGTCGGCGATCTCGACGATGGCGGTGTCGTCGTTGACGTGCAACCCATCTTTTGCAGCACATTCGTATCCGATGAGGCCGACTTCATGGGTTCCGTAGTTGTCGTAGACCGGAACACCCCATGCATCTTCGAGCAAGTCGCGCAGGTGTCCTTCTGTATCCACCCCGAGATAGGTATGAATGAATCGCGTGGACAGATCCTTCTTGAGGTCGATGCCAGATCGATCAGCCTCTTGCGCCAGAATTTTGAGGTACTCGCCGAAGGCGACCCAACCACTTGTTCCCCAGGAGCGCGCCAGCTCCAGTTGCCTTGCCGAACTGGTGACGGCACCCGAACCGGTGGTCAAGGGGACCATGCCACACCAGTGCATGGCGGCGGTCGACGAACACCACGCGGTGTTGGCCAAACTGTTGGTGAGGGTGATCTGTAGAATGTCCCCGACCTCGGCCCCCTGCGCAACGAAAGCTCGGGCGAATTGAATTGCCTGCACTTCCCACGCTACGGGATCGAACAGTGTCGGCCGCGGCAGCCCTGAGGTGCCACCACTGGATTGAATCTTCAGCGGTGTTCGCATCGCGTCCAGTGCGAAGTTCTGATGGTTTCCGAACGGCGGGTGCTCCTCGATCGAGTGCTTGATGTCCTCACTGGTAAACGTAGGGATCTTCTCGAGGTCGTCCAGGCCTCGTATGTCTCCCGGCTTCAAACCGGAGTCCGACCACCGCTCGCGATAAAACGGGACCGCCCAAGCGTCGGCCACCCGTGCGAGAAAGCGTGATTCCTGAATCTGTCGCATCTCGTCGTCGGACCGTGCCGACATGACGGAGTTGAACAGGGGCGGCGGCGGGTAGTCCTCGGTGAGCTGACGCCAGTCGATGCTCGACCAGTAGTAGGGAATTTCGTTCTTCGACATCAATGCTCCTGAAGCTGTCGTTATGCCGGCAGTGTGTTCGCCGGTGGTGTTGTAGAAGTGCTCGGCTCAAGCAGTAACGAATTGGTAGGCGTTGCCGTCGCTCACGATACGACCGACGCTGTTCCCGGCGAAGTGCGTGCCGAACACAAGAACATCACTGTCTGCAACCGACGCGAGGAACTCCTGACGCCGAGCGGAGGACAGCTCACGGTCCCAGTCACCTCGCGAACTCCACGTGGGATGGGCGGCCTGAATCGGGTGATGCACGAAATCACCAGTGATGAACCCGGTCTCACCCTTCGATTCGATGGTGAGACTGTGATGGGATTTGGTATGGCCAGGCGTGGATGTATACCGCACGCCCTCGCAGATGGTGTGGTTGACCGGAACGAGATCGACGAGGCCCGCCTCGACACACGGTTGAATCGACTGCGCGAACACGAGACGCGTCTGCCGGTGGATGTCCGGATCCGCTCCGTTGTACGTGACGGCATGCCCGAGGTCGTCGGAGACGTCGCCGCCCTCGGTGAGTCCCTTGTGGTACTCGAACTCGTCCTGAACGAAGGTGTACCGGGCGTTCGGGAATGTCGGCACCCATCGGTCACCGTCGAGCACGGTGTTCCATCCCACGTGATCGAGGTGCAGATGTGTGATGGCGACGTAGTCGATCTGTTCGGGCTTGTAGCCGGCATCCGCCAGTCGATCCAGATAGGGGGTGTCCAGGCCACCCCAGGCCGGGATCAGCGGTAGATCCTTGTGATTGCCGCACGCGGTGTCGACGAGCACGACAGACGACCCGGTGTCGACGACGAACGAGTGTACGCTCCAGAGTGTCTGCCCGTGTTCGTTGGCGTAGTCGGGGTACAGCCACGGAACGGCCTTGACCGCATCCGGCGTTGCCTCTGCGATCAGTCCGTCGAGCTCACCGACCTCGACCGCGATTTCGTTTATCTGGGTGATTTTCACATCACCGATCTGCCAGCTATGAGTCATGGTGTTTGCTTCTTTCGTTCAGTGTGTGTGGTGCTTGTTCAGACAGCGCGGCCGGCCATTTCGCCTTCGTAGATCGCCTCGTCCACCCGGCGGGGTGCCAAGCAGTCTCCGACGGCCGTCACGTCGAACTGCGCTTCCRGTTGGGGTAGAAGGGCCGTATCGGCATCGCGAAGCATGACGGTCACGAGAGACTGCGCCGGTGCCACTCTGGCGGCACCATCCCAGATGCGATTCAGTACGACGCCGTCCGAATTCACTTCGGCGACAATGTGTTGCGGTGTCAGTGTCACCC
>NZ_JBFUHV010000337.1:0-4195 GCF_056402215.1 Rhodococcus sp. P4_B6
CGTCCGAGGCGAGTAGTTCTTCGATGCCGTTGTCGAGTAGTTCGGCTTGCCGGGCGAACGTGTTCTCTTCCGCGAGAAGAGGGTCACTGTCGCCGTATCCGGGGCGGTCGATGGTGATCAGGTCGAATCCATTGCGGTTGGCGATTTCCGCGAACGATCCGGCAGCCGAGCCCGGCACATCGAAGTACCGCCCGGTGTAGAGACCACCGTGCAGGGCAACGAGCAGCGGCACTTGCGGGTTCCGGTGCTCCGAGGGATACAGGTGCGCCGCAAGGCGGTGGCTCTGTACCACAGTGCTGAGTGTACGCATGAGGTCGTCTCCGTTCGAGTGAGGCGGATGCGTGTGAGCGCCGTCGGCCGCCTCACCCGCGGGTTGGATGGTCAGATGAGAGGAGTGATCTGGTCGTCGCGGCCGAGGAGGGCCTTGCCGTAGACCTCGTAGTTGACTGCCGGCAAGGTGACCGCATGGCGTGCAGCGACATTCGAGTCACGCCAGATGCGTTGCAGCGGGTTGTTTTCCCCGAAGCTGCCGGCGCCGTGTGCGGAGACGAGGATGTTGATGGCCTTGGTGATGTGGTCGAGGACCCAGCCGGTGTCGGCGCGGACACGGGTACGGGCGATCACGTCGGGGTAGACGCCGCTCGCCGCGGCGGTGTCGATGTCGTCGGCGGCCCGGTAGGCGTGCAGGTGGGCGGTGTCGATGAGCATCGCGGCCTCGGCGATCTGGAGCTGGAAGGCCACCGAGTCGGACTGGGCGGTGTAGAAGGTGTAGGAAATGGCCTTCGTGTCGGCTTTGGCGGTGACCAGTTCGAGGGCCTTGCGTCCCATGCCGAGCTGCGGGCCGGCAAGCACGAGCGAGAGCAGCGGAACGAACGCCGACCGGTACAGGATCTCGTCGGTGTGCTCGGTGGCGTAGTCGCCGCCGATCGCGGCGGGGACGGGCAGGATGCGGTGCTCGGGGACGAATACGTCGGTGGCGATCAGGCAGTTCGACCCGGAGGATTTCATGCCGGCGACGAACCAGGTTTCCTCGAAACCGAGATCCGTGCGGGGGATCAGCGCGAGTCCCTGGTCGATCACCTCGCCGTCCGCGTTGGTGATCGGGATGCCCAGGACCGCCCAGCTCGCGTGCCAGGAGCCGGAGTTGTAGTACCAGCGGCCGGTCACCTTGAAGCCGCCATCAACCTTGACTGCCTCCGAGGTCGGGGAGAGCACTCCGGACACCTTCGCATCAGGCGTGTCGGCCCAGACGTCGTCCTGTGCCTCTTCGGGGAACAGGCCGGTCAGCCAGGCGCAGACGTTGCAGAGGGTGACCACCCAGGCGGTGCCGCCGTCGGCCTCGCCTACTGCCGCGGACACGTCGAGCATGATGCGCATCGAGGTCTCGTAGCCGCCGTAGCGGCGGGGCTGGGCGATCTTGAAGGCGCCGGCGTCGGTGAGGGCGGTGATCGACTCCTCGACGACGCGGCGGTCCGCTTCCCCTTGGGCGGAGTTCTTCGCCAACAGCGGTTGCAGATCGCGGACGCGGCCGACGATCTCGTCGGCACTGGGGACGGTGGTGTGCGGGGTATCGGTGACGGTAGTCATCGGGAATTCCTTCGAAGTTCTTCGGACGGGGGGAGGGCGGCCTGACCGGACCGAACGGGGGCGTCAGTCCGGGGTGCAGGCGGTGATGTGGTCGATGATCGGTCGGCGGGGACGTTCGGTGAACCGGGAGTGGGTGCCGAAGGTGCGGTTGGCGTAGACCAGTGGCGGCCGTTCGACGTTGCAGGCCTTGGTGACCAGACCGATCAGGAGCAGGTGGTCGCCGCCCTCGACGGTGTCGCACAGCTCGCAGGTCACCCAGCCGGCGGCATCGTCGAGGCGGGGAAGTCGGGTGTCGGTGTGCCAGGAGGTTCCGGTGAATCGTTCGCCGCCGGTTCCACGGCTGGCGAAACGCATCGCGAGGTCCTCTTGCCCGTGGTGGAGCAGGTTGACCCCGAACCGGCCCGCGGCCACGATCCTGGCCAGCAGTGCCGACCGGCGGTCGAAGGCCACGGTGATCAGCGGCGGATCCTGGGACAGGGCCGCGAACGAGCTCGCCGTCGCCCCGTGCGGGCCGTCGCCGTCGGTGGTGGTCACGATCGTCACCGGTGCGCAGACCCGGGCCATCAGATCCCGGAAACGCTTCGGATCGATGCCGGACTCGGTGGTGGGCGCGATGTCGGAGGTGGTGGTCATGATGGGCCTCCCCGGGTCGTGGGTGGGTGGGTCAGGTCAGTGGGCGCCGACGAGGACGGTCATCGGGTCGGGCAGATCGGCCTTCAGCGCCCAGGCGCGGTTGGTGAGCTCGTCGACGGATGCACCGCTGCGGCGGGAAACCAGCATCGCCTCGGGGTCGAACGCGGGCCCGACGGAGTCGCCGGCGTATTCGGGACCGTGCATGTACTCGGTGGCCTGCTCGGGTTCGGCGAAGTTGTCGATCTGCATCTCGACGAAGTTGTCGTCCGGGTCCTGGTAGTACAGCGAGGTGGTCACCCCGTGTGCGATGGAGACGGCGGGCAGAACCCCTTTGCCGCGGAGCAGCTCGTATCGGTCGAGGAGGTCGTCGAGGTGGTCGAAGGTGTAGGCGACGTGATGTGCGGCCGCGGTGATCGGGCTCTTGCGTTCGAGGGGCATCGGCGGGGTCAGCAGGGCGACGCGGTGGTGCTCCTCGTCGAAGGTGATGAAGCACAATGCCTTGTCCTGGTAGACGACGTGACCGTCGAGGACGGCGCAGTAGAAGTCCCGCATTTCGGTGGGCTGGGCGGTCTGGAAGACAACGTGCGCGAATTTCGGGGTTGCCGACATGACGGTTCACTCTCCTGTGGAGGGGTGCGCAAAGCACCGCTGGCTACGTTGGTGAGACGGGTGAGCTTGTCCGGCAACGGGTTCGCGCGTGCATCCCAGGGCCGGGACCCCTTCGGGGCGATCGGTGACCTGAGACGGCCTCTTCGTTTCCTGTTACCTAGCTCACTTCCGGTTGAGATTCACGTTAGAGCCGGCGCAGGGGTCTGAATATCCGGTTTGCGCTACTGTTCGTCCAGTAGGCGAACCGGCGCAGAGAGCGTCGCTGACAGGGCAACGGCGCCGTCGTCAGCTCTGGCGGGTGCCGAGTGTCCGCGAAGGAGTTTCGCCGAATTTCTGCTCGTAATACTGCGCGAACCGGCCGAGGTGGTTGAACCCCCACCGGAACGCGACCTCACTCACCGTGCAGTCGGGGTCGCGTTCGAGCAGATCTGCCCGCACCCCGTCGAGGCGCAGATTGCGCACATACTCCGACGGGCTCATCTCGAACCGATCGAGGAACAGTTTTTGCAGTTGTCGCACGCCGACCCCGGCGGCCTCGGCGAGATCGGGGACAGTGTGCTGGGCCCCCGGTGCCGCCTGAAGTAGGTCGAGGACTTTGCGCACCGCTGCCGGATTGTCGGAGTCCTCGCCGCTCCTGAGGATCGCTTCGCTCATCGAGTGCCCCTGATTGGCCAGCAACCCGCTGATCAGGGCACGTTCCAGGTGGCCGATCTGCGCGATCAGGGCAGGATCAGGAATCGGCCCGGGGTCGGCGATCGTGTCGAGCAGGATCTGCAGCGTCGACGCCCACCGCCGGCCGGCGGTGGTGGTCAGGTCGAAACCGATGTCGAAGCGCACTCGCCCGTTCACCGGTCTGCCGAGGATCCGACCGAGTTCCTGTTCGAGCGCGGCCCGATCGATCTTGATGCTGACCTGGGTGTTGTCGGCGGCCCATCGCGACAGGAAGGTGTGCTCGCCGGGGGTGTACACCGCCGCCCGCTGCGGGGTCGCCACCACATTCTGCGGGCCGCAGCTGGTTTCCAGCGAACCCGTGAGCGGTAGGTCGATGTGATAGCCGCCGACGGCGCCCGGGTCGATCAGGACATCGGCGCCGAATCGGACGATGCCGACGGTCATATGGGTCAGGCGTACCGCCAGCATCCGCGCATCCGACAGCTGCTGAGTCCCACCGACGATCTCGAGCCGCGCCGGGTAAAAGGCCTCGTTGATGTTGGCCCGATAGACGTCGAAGTCAYCGGTGGCGCAGAAGATCCCGCGCCGAGACCGAGCGGTCTCGTCGGTGAATGCTGACGCCGGCACATCAACCATGGTTGATCCTTGCTTTCTGGTGTTCTCGGTCCCATGATACGAGGCCCGGTTGTGACGG
>NZ_JBFUHV010000338.1:0-4017 GCF_056402215.1 Rhodococcus sp. P4_B6
ATGCCAGGCGATGAGCACGAGCACCACGTGGCGCGCCACGAAGCCCGGCAACACGGCCGACCAGTGGATGATCGTTCCATCGTTCGCCGGAAACAGTCCGGTGGCAGCGGTGCTGATCGCGATGATCACGGCAAGGGAGAGTATCCACTTCTTCTCCCGGCCACTTCTGATGTGCCGATGAAGAAACAGTGCACCGAGGAGGGTGAGCACCCCGAGCGCGACGAACGTCGAATTCATGAGGTCGTGCAGCGGTGAGCAGGATCCGACGTCGCAGGCCGTCACGCCCAGGGAGCTGATCGAGTCCTGCGCGAAGCTGTAAGGCGTACTCCACGCCGCCGCGGTGAACACCTCCGCCAACAAGTAAGCGAACGAAAGTACCCAGGCCGTGCCAGCAGTTGCGTGGCGAAGATTATCTGTTCTCGGTGACGTTCCGGCGCAGTGCGGATTGCTGATACTGCATTCTCTCCGTCGAACCAGATGTGTCGAGCGAGGCCGGAAAGAGCCGGCCGGGATGACCTGCGTGACCCTACGACCCGAACCTGAGAATGCTGTCCGAAATGTCTGCATGGTCGGCCTCCACTGTGTATCAGGTCGTACTTGCCGGGGATCGGGCTCTGCGACCGGCGTCGTCGGTACATTGACGGTGATTCAAAAGCACTGGCGCGCAATCACTTCAAAGTTTCAGTTGACATATCTCCGTTATCGGCGGTTTCTTCGGCGAGGTGGCCGGGGTCCTTCGGCACCCCCGGCCGCACACCGGCGGACACGACCAGCACAGGCAAACACAGACCTCCTCGTCCTTCGGACGGAATACCCGACCGGCTCTTTCGGAAACGGCGATTGATCGGGTGCTTGAGGGAGACCTCCTCACAAGGAAATGGACCGACTGTGAGGCAGTCGAATTGATGCGGCACGCACCTCCTACCACTTACCATCGAATTCCATGGGAGTCGCAGCCGTGGCACGAGCGCTCGGCCGCCTCCAGTACCGACTCGCGCGTGTCCCCTTCCAACTGTTCGACGACACGGTGATGCCGGCGCTCTTCGACGACGCGGCCCCGGCCCGGCTTGCGTACGAGTGGGTGCTGATCGAGTGTGACGAGGCCGCGGCGGTTCTGTTCGACGACCAGTCCGCGGCTGCCCACGCACAGATGTTGCGGCGGCGCGGTGCCGCTGTGCGGTACGCCAGTGCCCGCCGGCATCGGCAAATCCTCCGCGATACGGAGGCCACCCTCGAGCGGCACCGCGCTCGTTTCCTCGCGCGGCACCGGAAGCACGCCACAGACACCGATTAATTTAGACAATCCGGCCAGGCCGGGTGCCAGCTCGACCAGTGTCGCAAGGGACGGGATCACGGGGAGAGTGCCACCCTCTCACCAGGCGGTCAGTGACCCGCCCGCACCGCGCCAGTGGAGGAGGCCACCGCTCATGTTCACCGCGTCGAAGCCGTTCTCCACCAGCAGGTTCGCAGCCCCGGCCGAGCGAATTCCGCCGGTACAGAAGGTGATGAGCAGACGGTCGTCGGGGGACTCCAGGCAGCGGTCGAGCAGTTCCTCGAGTGGCGCGTGCACGGCGCCGGGGATGTGTACCCGGTTCCACTCGAACTGGCGGCGGACATCGACAACGAGGGCACCGTGTTCGACGAGGCGGACCGCCTCCGCGGCGCTGATCGCTGCGGTCGGCGCAGATAATTGTCTGAGACTCATGCGCTGCGCGCCTCCTGCCGCAGGTTGACCATCGTGAGAGGGCCGCTGAGCACGGGCACGAGCGCACCAATGCGGGTCCGGGTCGTCAGGCCGCGACCGAGCAGTGCCGTGACGGCGACGGACAGGTAGAGCGCACCGTGGATCGGGCCGAGGACACCGGCGACCGCGGCGTCGTGCACGGTGCCGAGGTTGGCCAGCAACGCCAGGACGCTGACGGTCTCGAGTGCCGAGAGCACGGCCAGCGTGCGCAGCAACTCGGTCATACGTAGCTCGATCCGGGTCGCACGATCATCAGCACGACGACGACCACCCACAACAGGTTGAACAGGCCGGTCACCATGCCGAGGCGTCGGAGTTGGGTTCCGTCGTCGGGTGTGGTGAGCGCCTGTTGTTGGAGCGGGGCGATTTGCAGGGCGAGCAGTCCACCGGCGATCGCGGTGAGCACCATCGCGACCACGACCCAGACCTCGCTCGTGCGGCCTTGCACGGTGGCGAGGAGAAGGCCGACGACCGGGACCGCGACCGCCAGGACGCCGTAGATACGGGTGATCCGGTGCAGCACCCGGGCGGTGTTGATGTTCCGCTCGATCTGCTGCGCACCGCCCACTGTGGCGGTCACCGGCGCGTGCCGGGGGAACAGGCTGGTGGCCACCGCGACCGGGCCCACGAAGAGGATGCCCGCCACGACGTGGAGGGAGAGCAACAACGATTCCATGACCTTCAGCCTAACTGAAGGTTGGCGGTGAGGTGTCAGTCAGTCGCCGACATCACCCGCACCATGTGCGCCCGCAGCGCCTCGGTCAGCTCGGGATGCTGCGTGGCGAACTCGTCATCGAGACGGGTCACTACCTCGGCCGCGCGAGCCAGCAGCGATTCGCCCTCCGCCGTGATCCGCAGGGTCGAGGCGGCCCCGGCGTGCGCGGTCGAGTCGTCGACCAACCCGGACTCGACGAACGCCGCGACCGCCGTGTGAGCGCTCTGCACGGTGATGCGGGAACGCCGAGCGAGCTCACTGAACGAGATGCCCGGCGTCCCGCGGATGTGCCCCAACAGCCCGTACTTGCGGGTAGTCAACCCGAGCGGCTTCAAACCGTCGGTGAATGCCGCCTCCCACACCCGGCTCACCGTGAGCAGCGTGACCGTAGGACTGAAAGACGGAGGCTGCGACATGGGAGCAGGCTACCCACACCGCACCACCACAGCTCAATTTGTGGGCGAACCGTCGATTCCCCCCTCAGAGTTCACGCCGAGAGAAGCCGAAGTCCACCCCCGGCCCTGACCAGCCTCGCCGCGCCGGCGAAGACTCGACGCCGGCACCGCTGACGCGGACAACCGCCACCGCACGGCGCTGAAGATCATCGTCCCGCAGGCTCATAGCCTCCCTGGCAGGATGGCCACACTTTGGAACAGGGCAATGTTGCGACTCACGCGACCGGCGTCGCTACCTGAGCATCACGGAAGGCTCGCTCGAGCTCGGCCGAAATCCGCCGCGGGACAACACCTCGTGACCCTCGCTGATCGCCCACTCACGAATCTCCTTCGGCGACGTCTTCACCGGAGCCTCACTCCCCACTTCCCTCGTCACCGAGACCCATTTTGACCCAGTTGTGCTGGGTCGGCTCGGAGATCCCGAAGTCTTTCGCGATCCCGAAGCCGTTCCCCGAAGAGTTTCCGCCGCGACGTGGTCGCCGCAAGCGCGAAGACCCGCTGAGCCAGTGCAGCCCCCTTCGATCATTTGTCATCGTGCAATCTATCCGGTGGGGATTTCGCAAATTTGCGACGTTAATTCGGAGAGTAGATGCTGACAATCTCAGCAATACAAACCGGCTTGTCGGCATTCTCGCGTTCGATCGTGACGGCCGTGACAACCTGGACGCCCGAGGGAACGGTTTCAACGTCTGCTATTTCAACCGCAGCGCGAATCCGTGAACCGACGGGGACGGGTGCCGGGAATCGAACCTTGTTCGACCCGTAGTTGATTCCCATTCGGACGCCGTCGACGACGTAGACCTCCCATACAAGCATCGATGGTGGCGCCGAACGGTCCGTCAGCAGCCCGTGAGGGATCGACGTGAATCCACTGGTGGTCACCCGTCGCGTCAGCGAACGTGTCGATTTTCTCCTGTGTGAGGGTGTGCCATGACGAGTAGCCGATCGGGGTGTTCGCCACCGCGTGCAATTCATCGATTCCGTTGAGTGTTTTCATACTTTGGGCCCTCCGGCGACGTAGAGAACCTGCCCGGAGACGAATCCGGCTCCCTCACTGGCAAGGAATGAGATCGCGTGTGCGATGTCGTCGGGGACCCCAACTC
>NZ_JBFUHV010000339.1:0-3965 GCF_056402215.1 Rhodococcus sp. P4_B6
TCGTGCGTGCACATCCAATCCGACACTCGTACGCTGATTCATTGCTGGGGCCTCCCACATCTTGTGGCTCTACCGGCCAGGACCCGTTTCCTGTCGGCAACCCACGTTCACATGTGGAGTGGGCCCCAGCCCATACCCTCATACTGTCTAATCCAGTCGGACTCCGCCCGCAGCACCAAGTGTTCGTACCAGTCCCGGTGCCGACGCAAGAGCGATGCGAACTCAGAGGTCTCCTGTAACCGTTCCATACCGTAGTCGCGCAGCGTCTCCAAGAGCCGGTACCGCACGGCTCCCGCGACCTCGTCCCGAATCAGGATCGATTTGTCGATCAGCGACGCCACCACGTCGACAACCTGGGATGACGTCATATCGTCGGCGCAGATGCCCTCGATAGCGTCGAGTTCGAAGCCGCCCGAGAACACTGTCAGCCGCGCCCACAATTCCCGCTCCGCCTGAGAGCACAACTCGTGGCTCCAGTCGATACACCACTGCAGAGTTTGCTGCCGTGCCGGCGCCTCCCTGCTGCTCGTCGTCAGAAGGGCGTACCGGTCTGTCAGCCGTTGCAGGATCTGCTCCACCGACATCGCTCTGAGCCGCACGGCGGCGAGTTCGATCGCAAGCGGAAGACCGTCCAGGCGGCGGCAGATCGCCGCGATGACGTCCTTATTGTTCTCGGTGATGTCGAAGTCCGGGACCGCCATCGTCGCGCGTTCGGCGAAGAGGTTCACCGCCTCGTAGTGGCCCAGTCCCCCTCCGACCAGCGAAACCTGGTCCGGGTCCGGCATCGTAAGGGGTGGGACCCGGTGGATGGCTTCTCCACCAATCCCGAGCGGTTCCCGGCTGGTCGTCAGAATCCGGAGTTCCGGGCAGGCGCGGAGAAGGGTTACGGCGAGGTCGGCGACGGGTTCGATGAGGTGCTCGCAGTTGTCCAGTAGGAGCAAGAGCTTCCGCGGCGAGAGATACTCGACGAGCACTGACTCCGGTGCGGCACTGCGGCCCTCGCTCAGCCTCCACGCCGACAGCACTTCGTCGACGACCGCGCCTGGGTCATTCAGCTCGCCCAACCCGACCGACCACACACCGTCATCGAACGCGCGACTGGACTCGGCGGCGACCCGAAGTGCCAGCCGGGTCTTTCCTACGCCCCCGACACCGGTCAAGGTCACGAGCCGCGAAACGGAGAGCAGCCGRCGAACCTCGCCGATCTCACGGCGGCGGCCGACGAAGCTCGTCAGTTCGTGGGGAAGGTTTCCCGTGGTCGCCTTGATACCGGGAGGCATGAAACCGCCACCTTCATCTCGCGTTCCCTTGCGACCACGGTACCTTCCGCGAACACCTGCTCGTCGCCTCTCCACGGGCAGCGAGTATCGCCATGGTGCGAGACGTAGGGAAGCTACAGCGAGAAACCGCGTGCGGTACTCGGGCGGCGCACTGGCGCGCCGCCCGAGTCGGCCTGACCAGCCACGTGGCGATGTGCACTCGGCACGGCTGGTCCGACCCGGCGTCTGCTCACCATGCCCGGCCGGGGTTCGACGAGCGCGGCGACTAGGACACCGCCCTGGCAACGCTGTCCCAATCTGACGACCGGCAATACGGCGCCGCCCGGCCGTGCCGGGTATTGCGGTCGGATCCCCCGGCACCGTGCTCGACTTGCTGACCCCCGCGGCGGCTACACCGGCGCAGATTCTCGGGACGCACCGGCGCGGTGGTTGCGGCGAACGAGTTCGGCGGCCGCTAATCGTATGCAGGTGCACAAAGCCTCCACGGCAAGACGCAACTCCTGCTCCGATGGCAAGGTTGGGGCCAACCGGATGTGGCTGTCCCGAGGATCGTCGCCGGACGGGAAAGCGGAACCGGCGGAAGTGAGCGTGATGCCGGCCGCGTGTGCCAGGGCCACCACCTGCTTGGCCGTGCCCGGGAACACTTCGAGATTGACGAAGTAACCTCCGGACGGCTGCGTCCACGACGCGATGCCGGAGTTACCCAATTCCCGCTGCAGGGTGGAAGTCACCAGGTCGAACTTCGGTGCGAGAATCTGCTGGTGTTTGCGCATGTGGGCGCGAACACCGGCGGCATCGACAAAGAACCGAACGTGCCGCAGTTGGTTGAGTTTGTCCTGTCCGATGCGCTTTTGCGAGAGATGACCCAGGTACCACGCGACGTTGTCGGGTGAGCCGGCGAAGAAGCTCACTCCACCTCCGGCAAAGGTCATCTTCGAGGTCGAGGCGAACACGTACGGCCGGTCGGGATGGCCTTCCTGGTCGGCGATACTCAGGACATCGAGAACCGGCGGGGCATCACCGGTCAAGGGATGGACCGCATATGCGTTGTCCCAGAAGATACGGAAATCGGGGGCGGCGGTGTCCATGCTCAGCAGTTCGCGAGTGACCTGCTCGGAGTAGGTCACTCCGCTCGGATTGGAATAGGTGGGTACACACCAAATTCCTTTGATCTGAGGATCCGCGGCGACCAACTCGCGAATCGTAGCGGTGTCGGGGCCATCGGAGAGCAGCGGAATCGGAATCATCTCGATGCCGAACGACTCGGTGATGGCGAAATGCCGATCGTAGCCGGGCACGGGGCACAGGAACTTCACCGGTTCGGAGGACCAGGCGGGGCCCGTCGCGCCCGTGCCGTGGATCCAGGCGAACGACAGGACGTCATACATGGTTTCCAGGCTCGAGGTGCCTCCGGCGATCAGGTTCGCGGGTGCGATATCGAGCACCTCACCGAACAGCTCACGCAGCGCGGGCAATCCGGCGAGATCACCGTAGTTGCGGCAATCGATCCCGTCGATCACGTAGTCACCGTCACCGGGTAGGGCGAGCATCGCTGCGGACAGGTCGAGCTGTTCTGGTGCCGGCTTGCCCCGGGTGATGTCGAGAGCGAGCTGTTGGGCCTGCAGTGCCGCGTAGTCGGCGCGGTACCGGGCAAGCTCGATGTCGAGATCGCGGAGGGCGAGATCGTGCAGGGGCGTGGACATCAACGGCTTCCTTCAGGTGGTGAGGAGTTCGATGAGTGGGTGGCTGGCGGGTGCGCCGACTTGGAATCTCCTGGAGCGTCAGACGGCACACAGCCCAGAAGAGCAGGCAAGATCCACGGGATCTGGCCTGCTCTTCTGCGGCGTGGTGCTATTTCAGCCGGTCAGTCGACTGCGCCCGAAATGTCCTGCACAACCCACATCTTGCGGAGCGTCGTGTGGATGGTCCAGGTGCCCTCCCAGCCGGCGGGCGTCACGAACAGCGAGCCGGGGCCGATGTCGAAGCTGTTGCCGTTCGATTCGGTGATGGTGGCGGTTCCACTCAGGATCTGGCAAATCTCGTTGTAGCCGTCCCGGGTGCTCGTGAACGTTCCCGGAGTGACCTCCCAGATCCCCGTCCTCAGACCGTTTCCGTCCCAAAGGCCTTGGGACACTTCGGTCTGACCGGGAGTTGTGGATGTGGACTTGAGGATGTGCTTCCCGGGGTCCGCGGTTGTTGCATCACTCATGACGGTCGCCTTGACCATGGTTACTCCGTTCTTGGGCTGCGCCCTTGGCTGACGTGCCTTTGATGGGGTGGCACGAGACCTATCCTAGCAATTGTCAACAATCTACGATAGGTCCAAGTCTTGTAATTACCATCTCTCCCTTACTTTTTCGAGGAACCTGCATCGGGCATGGGTGGATGGGACATCGCCGTCGTCTGCATGTCTCTGGAGGGCTACCGCGGGCCGCGAGAGCGCCGATACCGTTGATCACCACGTGCCGCCTCATGCGGTGTGCGGTTGTACCGGCACGGAATGCCAACCGCCCGGGGTCGCTCGGTTCCCGGCGACATCCGTCCGCGAGTGCGGACTGCCGACGAACCGACTGCAGTCCTCGCCCAGGCGTGACGAGGTTTTCGGCCTCAGCTACTCCTGGCGTGTTGTTGCGGTGAGATCGTCGACGGCCTTGCGCATGTGACGACTGATGGCCTGCTGGAGTC
>NZ_JBFUHV010000340.1:0-3965 GCF_056402215.1 Rhodococcus sp. P4_B6
GTGCCGACCAGCATGCGGGTCACGTCGAACCGGTTCTCCGGCAAAAGATGTTCGAGGGCGTAGCCGGACACCTGACGGCCGAACTGGCCGAGTTCGGTGCGGATGGCCGCCAAGCCGCCGCGGGTGACCTGCTGCAATGCACTCAGCGCCGGGGATGCCGTCAGCTCGCCCGCCGCGCCCAGTTGCAGCGACTCCCCGGTTCCGGTGAGCACATGTAGGCCCGTCACGTTGTCCGAGGTCCGGCCGTATCCGAGGGTGCGGGACCCGCACGCGTTGTTGCCGATCATGCCGCCGATCGTGCAGCGGGTGGAGGTCGACGGATCGGGCCCGAATCGCAGGCCGTGCGGTGCCACGGCCTGCTGCAGCACCATCTGGATCGTGCCCGGCTCCACTGTCGCAGTCTGTGCGTCCGTGTCGATCGAGAGCACCCGGTTCATGTGCCGGCTGAAGTCCAGGATCAGTCCCGTCCCGACCGCGTTGCCGGCGACGGACGTGCCACCGCCGCGCGAAGTCAGGGGCACACCCTCCCGGCGGCACACCGCGAGGGCCGCCGCGACCTCGTCGGCGTGTCGCGGCCGCGCGACGACCAGCGGTCGCACCCGGTACAGGGACGCGTCGGACGAATAGGCGGCGCGGGTCGTGCCGTCGGAGAGAACATCGCTCACTCCAGAACTGCGCAGCTCAGCGGCCAGTGATTCAGCGGTGATCATTTGTAGCATGCTACATGCTCCTAGCATGCTACGAACAGTCCTGTGTTGTTACAGTGATCGGGTGGCAGACGAAGCGCTCGAACTCGAACCGCTCACCCCGTTCGCAGGACGACGGATGGAGCAGGCCATCGCCGCCGTGCGGGCCGCCATCGACGACGGCCGCATGAAGCCGGGAGTGAAGTATTCGGTCTACCAACTCGCCGAGGGCCTGGGCATCTCCCGCACCCCCGTGCGCGACGCGCTGCTCCGTCTCGAAGAAGTGGGACTCATCAAGTTCGAGGCTCGGCAGGGGTTCCGCATTCTGCTCCCCCAGCCCAAGGAGATCGCCGAGATCTTCGCAGTCCGATTGGCGCTGGAACTTCCCGCCGTCCGCAAGGCCGCGACCGCATCCGACCCCGCCCTGTCGGACGCACTACTCCGCCAGCAACGCCTGATGCGGGACGCGGCCGCTGTCGGCGACGAACACCAGTTCGCCCACCATGACCTCGGGCTTCACGACATGATCCTCGACGCCGCCGACAACAGCCGGGCCCGGGCGATCGTCAAGACATTGCGCGAGACCACCCGACTACTCGGGGCCAACACCGCCGACAAGACCAGAACGCTCACCGACATCGACGACGAGCACACACCCGTCATCGACGCGATCATCGCAGGTGATTCCGACGAGGCAGAGGCCGCGATGCGTAGGCACCTGGAGAACACCGGACGCCTGCTCGTCGCACAGGCCCTTCGCACCGAGGCGTCCGATCGATCCGTCGACGAGATCTGGTCTGCCGTCGTCTGAGGCCCATCCACCCGTGAGTACTTATCAACGTCCGGCGGTTAACAAGTACTCACGGGTGCGACATCAGTCCTGCTTGGGCACCCAGTGGTCCGTCACGAGCTCGAAAGATTGTTTGAGCTCGCCGTATGCCGCACGTTGAGCCTCCTCGCCCTCGCCGTACCGCCGAACGGCTGTCTCATGCGCTGTGGCGAAAGCGGCCTGCACCTCCTTCGATGATCTCCGCAGTGTCTGTGGGAGGTCTGTCCGGTTCACGGCTCCACTCCTTCTCGGTCATGGGCTTGGTCTCGTACCCATCGATTGTCCGCCCGGTACCACCGCGACGGAACCGGAGTTGGGCAAGTTTTCCGACGCCGACCGACTGATCAGCCATCGGCAGTCACGAGTCACCCCGACTCCCGACCGTGGCGGCACAGACCGGGAAACACCAGCATCGGACACCTGCATAGGCAACAATGACTCGGGAAGCTCGCCGCCACGTGAAATTCATTCTCGCCGAAGGGAATTCCGGACCAGAGGAGACTCGATGCCCGTTTCGCCACACACTTTGTTGCAGCACGTCCAGGATCGCACTACCGACCTGCGCCGATGGTTGGATACCGGCGAGAACACCGCCACCTTGACTGCATATCTGCGCGACGAACCCGTCGACCACCGATGGCTCTCCACCTACCGACGACTCACCCACGACCTGCTACGGGCGGTCGACCACGCCAGCCCGCCCAGGGAACCTCACGACGCGCCGACGCCGAGTGTCGGCCGCCAATCGGACCTGCGATGAACGACGACCAACGCCGGGCACTCGAACACGTGCGCGACACGTGCGCGATGCTGCACTGCTTCCTGACCACACACCCGAGCGACCGACCCCCGGAACGGGTCCGCACCGCCACCTTCGAGCAACTCACCGACGACCTCCTCGACGCCGTCACCTCGGCACAGAACGCCGGCGTCCCGGAACAACGCATCTTCGACAGCATGTGACGGATGGTCTTCGTCGGAGTAGGCGCTGCCGTGACCGGGGTAGAACCCGTCCAGGCGCCGTTCCCCGGCGGCCGATGCCACGGTGACCACCTCGCAGACGCTGTCCTTGCCGAAGTCCGTCAACCGGAGTGGTCCGATCCGCCGATCCAGGGTGAGGCCCCTGCTACCCGGCAGTTCGCCCACCGCACTTCGAGCGCTCGGTCGAGCCGGGCCACCTTCTCACGGGTCAGCTCTGCCCGTTCCCATCGGTGACGGCTCCGCAGGACGGCATCAGCGGCACGGCCGGGATGAGCGGCGCCGTCACTGTCAGGGGCGGGGTGGTGGCGATCGCGGTCAACTCGTCGAGGGCCAACGGGATGTTCCGCTGTGCCGGCCGCCTGCCCTCGCGTCGGTGTTGTCGGCGTCGCCGGCTGTAGCGACGATCCGGGTGCCTTCGGGACGGTAAGCGACGACACTGCGTTCGAGCGTGCGGACACCCTGTTGATCTCGAACCAGGTATCCACCGAATCGAGCACCGTACCGTCCGGACGGGTGCCCGACCGAAATCTGGGTGCGGCGGGCACCCTGCCTGCGGCAGACTGTGCCTGGTGATCCTGACGATTTCCACGACGGCGCGCCCGGCAACCAATCTCGGGTACCTGCTGCACAAGCACCCCGATCGGGTTCAGGAGTTCACCCAATCCTGCGGTGTCGCACGCGTGTTCTATCCCGAGGCGAACGAAAATCGTTGCACGGCGGCGCTGTTGCTCGATGTCGATGCGATCCGGCTCGCCCGCACGTCCGGCAGGTCCGCCGACTATGCGATGGGACAGTATGTCAACGACCGGCCGTACGCCGTGTCATCGCTGCTGTCGGTGGCGTTGGCGGACGTCTTCCGCACTGCCCGTGCCGGACGGTGCACGCTCAAGCCGGAATTGGCCGCGACGCCGATCCCGCTGGAGATTTCGCTGCCCGCACTGCCGTGTCGCGGTGGACCGGAACTGGCCGAACAACTCTTCACGCCACTGGGGTGGACCGTCGAGGCGCGCCCCGTGCCACTCGACGATGCGTTTCCGGAATGGGGCGATTCCCGCTATGTGCGGCTCACCTTGCGCGGCGACATCCGGCTCGCCGACGCCCTGAATCACCTGTATGTACTGCTTCCGGTGCTCGACGACGCCAAGCACTATTGGGTCGCCTCCGACGAGGTCGACAAGCTGATCCGCGCCGGTGGATCCTGGCTCGCGGAGCACCCGGAGAGCACCCTCATCACCCGCCGCTACCTGCGGCATCAGTCCGCCCTGACGCGCTCGGCGTTCGAGCGGCTCGCCGAACTCGGCGACGACGTGGCGGAGCGGTTGGAACCACCGGTCGACGAGGAGCCCGGCAGCGACGCGGCGGGCATTGGGTGCGAGGCGGACACGGCGGCCGCCCCGCCGCTGAACCTGCTTCGGCGCGAGGCGGTCCTCGGAGCGCTCGGCGAACTCGAGGCCCGCACTGTCATCGAC
>NZ_JBFUHV010000341.1:0-3901 GCF_056402215.1 Rhodococcus sp. P4_B6
ACCATCATCTGCTGGGCGATGGGGCTGACCCAGCAGACGCATGGGGTGGCGACCATTCAGGACGCGGTCGCGTTGTTGCTGATGCGGGGGATGATCGGCAAACCCGGCGCTGGGGTGTGCCCGGTCCGCGGACACTCCAACGTCCAGGGTGACCGGACGATGGGGATCTGGGAGAAGATGCCCGAGTCGTTCTTGGCCGCGTTGGACGCCGAATTCGGGATCCGCTCGCCGCGCGAACACGGCCTGGACGCGGTCGACTCGATTCGGGCGATGCGGGACGGGAAGGCGGCGGTGTTCGTCGGGATGGGCGGCAACTTCGTCTCCGCGACGCCGGACACCGAGACCACCGAGGGCGCACTGCGTAATTGTGCGTTGACGGTGCAGGTGTCGACGAAACTGAACCGCTCCCACCTGGTGACCGGGCGAACGGCGCTGATCCTGCCCTCGCTCGGCCGCACCGACAAGGACATCCAGTCCGGGAAGAAGCAGCAGGTCACGGTCGAGGATTCGATGTCGATGGTGCACCTGTCCCGCGGCGGCCTCACACCCGCGAGCGAGCATCTGCGCAGCGAGGTCGCCATCGTCTGCGGGATCGCGCAGGCCTTGTTCGGTCCCGACCATTCGGTGCCGTGGGCGGAATTCGCCGCCGACTACGACCGCATCCGCGATTCCATCGCCCGGGTGGTTCCCGGGTTCGAGGACTTCAATGCCAGGGTCCGCCAACCCGACGGGTTCGGGTTGCCGCACCCGCCGCGGGACGAGCGCCGCTTCGACACCACGACGGGGAAGGCGAACTTTGTCGTCAACGAGTTGTCCTGGGTGCCGGTCCCGGCGGGCAGGCTGATCCTGCAGACGATGCGGTCGCATGATCAGTACAACACCACCATCTACGGCCTCGACGACCGCTACCGCGGCGTCAAGGGCGGACGGCGGGTGCTGTTCATCGCCCCCGAGGACATCGCCGCCCTCGGGTACGCCGACGGGGACCGGGTGGACCTGATCTCCGAGTGGGAAGCCCCGGACGGGACGGTGCAGGAGCGCCGCGCCGACGACTTCCGGTTGGTGCCGTACCCGACGCCGCGGGGGAACGTCGCCGCCTACTACCCGGAGACGAATCCGCTGATCCCACTCGATCACGTGGCCCGCAAGTCGAACACCCCGGTGTCGAAGGCGATCACCATCCGTCTCGAACGGCGACCCTGATGGGGCGTGTGACCACCCGGACCCCGGTCACCCGGATCACCGACACCCGGCAGTCCACCCGACCGGACACCGTGGTGGTGGAGGAGCCGCTCGAGATCCGGGTGAACGGGACACCGCTGGCGGTCACCATGCGCACCCCCGGTTCCGATATCGAACTGGCGCAGGGGTTTCTGCTGACCGAGGGCATCATCGCCGACCGCGCGGACATCGCGTCGATCCGCTACTGCAACAGCGTCGACGACAACGGTGTCAACACCTACAACGTCCTCGACGTGGACCTCGCGCCTGGGGTGTTCCTGCCCGACACCGGTATCGAACGCAACTTCTACACCACCTCCTCGTGCGGGGTGTGCGGGAAGGCGTCGCTGGACGCGATCCGGCAGCGGACGAAGCACTCACCGGCCACCGACACGGTGCGGGTGCCGGCCGCGACGATCGCGGAGCTGCCCGACCGGTTGCGGGCGGCGCAAAAGGTGTTCGAGACCACCGGGGGCCTGCACGCGGCCGGATTGTTCACCCGGACCGGGGAACTGCTCGCGATCAAGGAGGACGTGGGGCGGCACAACGCCGTCGACAAGCTGATCGGCTGGGCCACCGAAGAGAACCGGGTCCCGCTGCGGGGAAGCATCCTGCTGGTGTCCGGCCGGGCGTCGTTCGAACTGGCGCAGAAGGCGGTGATGGCCGGGATCCCGATCCTCGCCGCCGTGTCCGCACCGTCGTCGCTGGCGATCGACCTCGCCCACGACACCGGCCTCACCCTCATCGGGTTCCTCCGCGGCACCACCATGAACATCTACACCCACCCCGCCCGCATAACCGCTGTCCGGCGCTGACAGCGCGCCAGAACGGTGATCGTCCTCTGGACCGGTGCTCGCGCAGTTTATGACGATGACAGTGGCGCTCCTTCCGTTGCGCCGCAATCCAATCGGAACGTCCGTCGTCCCCATCCCACCGACGGATGTTCTGGCGATGCCTTCGGAACAGGACGCCGAGTAGAAGAACAGCTACAGGCGAGCCGTGGCCAGCCCCACGGCGAATCCCAATACGCGATGGCGATCGAAATTGCTACCGGATGCGCCACAGCGCACATGCTTCTAGAGGGTGGACACGAAGGTGACGCGTTCGGTGACGTTCCATCGCGCACTGCCGACCATGCATCCAGAAGACATTATTTGGCTGTGGCCTCGCAGTAAGCCTGATCCGTTAGAGGGATGCCCGCGCCGATAGCCCAAAAGCCCCGATCAGCGTCATGTGCGCCCGGACTCCTCACCTAGACGTGGACATTCCCTCCCTGCGACCGGTATGCCGGAATCTAGAATGGGGTAGTCACATCTTGAGGAGACCCGATGGGCAGGCGGCGGACCGCGCGGACGCGGTGTATCGGCGAACCGGTCACGGCGGCATGAGGGCCAGCCATGCCGGASGACCCCACCGASAACACCCAACGYCAGGTCGATGMGGACATCGTCGCGGAGCTGGCGGCCGAAGGCTTCGAGGACGCCAGCATCGCCGGCCGCGGCGGGTTCGGCATCGTGTACCGATGCCGCCAACCAGCGCTCGACCGGTTGGTTGCCGTCAARGTGCTCAGCCCCGATCCGGACCACATGGATCGCGCACGTTTTCTGCGCGAGCAGCAGGCCATGGGGAGACTGTCCGGGCACCCGAACATCGTCCACGTCCTGCAAGCCGGMATCACCTACACCGGACGCCCCTACATCGTGATGCCGTTCCACCGCCGCGACTCCCTSGACTCCTGGATCACCCACCACGGTGCCTTGACGACCGCCGAGACACTGGCCGTCGGMGTCAAACTCGCCGGCGCCCTCGAAACCGCRCACCGCGGGGGAGTGCTGCATCGCGACRTCAAACCGGCCAACATCCTGCTGACCGAATACGCYGARCCGCAATTGACCGACTTCGGCATCGCCCGCATCACCGGAGGTGAGGARACCACGCAGGGCCTGGTCGCCGGATCCCCCGCCTACACCGCYCCGGAACTGCTCAGCGGMGCCGACGCGTCCACCGTCACCGACGTCTACGGACTCGGTGCGACACTGTTCACCGCACTCGCCGGCCGGCCGGCCTATGCCCGACGCCGCGGGGAACAGGTCTTCGCCCAACTCCTGCGCATCGGCWCSGAKCCGTTGCCCGATCTKCGCGASSAGGGAGTTCCCGAGGCCGTGTGCGAGGTGATCGAGTCGGCCATGGCCCGGGACCCAGCYSAACGCCCCAGGACCGCTGCGRACCTGGGCGGGGCGCTGCGRGAGGCGGGCGAACACATCGGCCTCGCCATGGCGGACATYCCGCTTCCACTCGTCGGTGACGACGACCGTCCCTTCCGACCCACGGACGAGATCAAGGTCGGYGTGTCGGACTATCTTCGATACCGCCGCRGTAACGGGACGCGTCGAGATCTCCCCCCACCACCGAGCGCTTCCACCAAGTACCGCCCGCCGGTTACACCGGGGGCAGCGGTGGCGCGTACGCACCTGCTCGAGCGACTGCGCGGCAGCGGTCGCCGGCGCCTGGTGCTGATTCATGCACCCGCGGGATTCGGCAAGAGCACACTGGCCGCCCAACGCCTGGAGGCATTGCGGAGTGACGGTGTGGCGACCGCCTGGCTGACGATCGACAATGACGACAACACGCTCATCTGGTTCCTCACCCACCTGATCGAGTCCATCGCCGTCGCACAACC
>NZ_JBFUHV010000342.1:0-3874 GCF_056402215.1 Rhodococcus sp. P4_B6
GGTGCGGACGTCGGGGATCAGGGGGCAATGCGCGGCGCGGCGATCTGGCGACGTTCGTGAGCGTCGAGTTCCTCCTCGAGGATGGGGACGCCGAGGTTGCAGGCATGGATACCCAGGACGCTGACCATCTGCAGAACGGTGAGGATCTCCTCGCGGGAGACACCGAGTTCGAGGGCCATCCGGATGTGCCGTCGCACGCCAGGTGCGTACATGTGGGTCGCGGCGGCGTCGATCGCGATGCTGAGGAGTTCGACGAACTCGGGAGTGAAGACCCCGCGTCGGACCGGGGTGGCGTTCATCGCCATGAATTGCTCGGTCCACTCCGGATCCCAGTCGGACAGGGTGTTCCACAGGGGGTTCCAGTTGCCGTCACGACGCATGGCGTCGAGGGTCGGCGTGGGGATCGGGTCGGGATTCGTCGGCACGCGGCACTCGTTTCACAGAGAAGGGGCAAATGGGGTGCGATGCAGGCTGTCCTTCACAGCGGATGTGGTGCGCATCACGTTAGCTCCGGCGCGCTCCGGGTAATTAACCCTCCGGGACGTCATTCTGTACATTTCGGGACAGCTTCCGCGTGAACGGACCGTTCAGGTTCTCGGCGGCCTTGAACCGTTCGTTCACACACCGGCCCGGGCGATCGGTCAGCCCTCCGAGCGCCTGCGCCATTCGCGCGGGCTCATGCCGAACTGTTGATGGAACCAGCGGGAGAAGCTACTGGGTGCGGAGAACGCCAGCATCTCGGAGATCTCGGTGAACGTGTGGCGCCGGCCCGTCACCATGCGCCGGGCGAGTTCGGCGCGGGTCGCGTCGACGACCCCGGTGAAGGTCAGGTTCGACTTGGCCAGGTGTCGGTGTACCGTGCGCCGGTCCACACCGAGGCTCCGTGCTACCTGCTCGACCGAGCAGCGGCCGGTCGGCAGCAGGAGTTCGACGAGTTCACGGACCCGGATCGTGAGGGTGGGCTCCTCCGGCGCCGCCAGGTCATCGAGAAACTGCTGCGTGTAGTTGCGCAGCAGCGGATCGGAGAGTCGGTTCACCTGATCAAGATCGCTTGTGTAGGTGACGATCCCGGAGTAGTCGCCGCCGAAGGTCAGGGGTGCGTCGAAGATGCGGCGGTGGGTGCTGTCGTCGTCGGGTCGTCCGTGTTCGAAACACACCGACACGGGCTGCCATCGGTCCCCGAGAAGGTAATGCAGCAGTTGGTGGGTCACGGCGGTGGCGAGCTCGACGGACTGGCGAACGGGCATCGGTTCGCCGGGCTCGACGTGGAGCGCGATGGCGGAGAGACCGTCGCGTTCGGTTACCCGGATGTGTAGGGATTCGTTGTAGGTGTGCTGGTAGCGGATCAGCATCCGCAGCGCGCTGCGGGCATCCGGTTCCTCGCGGATGCTCACGCTCAGCGGGCCGAGGGTCGACAGGCGCCGACGTTCAGCGAGCCTGAGGGCGAAGTCCTGGCGACCGGACGCGGCGGCCGAGAGTTCGAGGAGGCGAGCAACGGCGGCGGCCGGCACCCAGCGGTCCTGGATCTCGAGGCCCGCCGGGTCGAGGTCGACGCTGCGCAGTAGCTGGACCGGGTCGATCGACAGCGAGCGTCCCAGCTCGACGTATCCGGTCAGTGCGGCGTAACGCGCCAGGGGCTTCGACACCGTGATTCCTCTCCGGCCCGCTGCGAGACCGGGATGTCCCTAAGAGTTAATAAATATGTCCCGCAAGGGTAAGTGTGTTGGGGGTCTCCTGACTACGGTCGTGTTAGCGAAGTCACAGAGAGAACAGCAAGGACCGGCAGCGCGACAGGCCTTCTAACCCTCCCTCACATTCGTTCGCCCCCACCGAGAAACGGAGTCTCACAATGTATTTCCACGACGACGCGCTCTACCCCGAGAACCAGGAGAAGCTGGTCATCACCGCCGCTCCGTACGGGCCGGAGTGGGAGCCGGACGACTTCCGCGAAGACCTGCCGCTGACCATGGACGAGCACGTCCAGAAGGCGGTGGACTGCTACGAAGCCGGCGCGACGGTCCTGCACATCCACGTGCGCGAACTCGACGGCAAGGGCTCCAAGCGGCTCTCGAAGTTCAACGAGCTCCTCGCCGGGCTGCGCGAGGCGGTGCCGGAGATGATCCTGCAGGTCGGCGGCTCCATTTCGTTCGCGCCCGAAGGTGAGGGCGCCGATGCGAAGTGGCTCTCCGACGATACCCGGCACATGCTCGCCGACCTCGACCCCGCACCGGACCAGGTCACGATCGCCATCAACACCAGCCAGATGAACATCATGGAGTTGATGACCGCCGACGACATCGCCGGCACGTCGCTCGCGCGTCCGGAGCTGATGGAGACCTACCGGGAGATGACGGTACCGGCAGGCCCGACGTGGGTCGAGGAGCATCTGCGTCGCCTGCAGGCGGCCGGAATTCAGCCGCACTTCCAGCTGTCGAGCATCCCCCAGCTCGAGACCGTCGAGCGGCTCATCCGCCGCGGTGTGTACACCGGCCCACTGAACCTGACGTGGGTCGGCATCGGCGGCGGCTTCGACGGCCCCAACCCGTACAACATCATGAACTTCATCCAGCGGGTCCCGGACGGTGCGTGCCTGGCGCTCGAGACGCTGATGCGGAGCGTGCTGCCGGTCAACGCGATGGCGATCGCGATGGGCCTGCACACCCGCTGCGGCAACGAAGACACCATCTGGGGCCGCAAGGGCGAGAAATTCACCTCCGTCCAGCAGATCCAGCAGCTGGTCCGGATCGCCGGCGAACTCGGCCGCGAGGTTGCCACCGGCAAGGAGGCCCGCGAGATCTACCGGATCGGCGAAACCTACCGCGACGCGGACGAGACCCTCGCCAATCTGGGCTTCGCGCCGAACCGCAAGCCCGGTCAGGTCGGCTTCACCCGGCACGCCTGACCTGAACCGCTGACCGAAGTCGGGGTCCGACGTGAACGTCGGGCCCCGCCGGTCATTTTTGTGAGAGAACATCTTTGGTAGAGCAATGAACAGCAACGGCTAGCCGACCGTGGTCACGCGCCCGGCCTGCGTGACCACGTCGCCGAGCATTGGCAGATTCTGCTCGCCGATCCATTCACCGGGTGCGCCTCGTTCCGCCGCTCGAGCACGACAAGCTGAGCCTGGCGGCCCGGATCGCCGCTCTCAACGCGGTCTTCGCCCAGGCCGAGGGGCCGGTGGCCTTCGTGACGCACAGCGCCGGTGTCCTGATCGCCGTGCACCTGCGAACACCACGAGCAGGCCGGAGACCGGAGAACGTACCAAATATCCTGTCAGGCAGTCATTATCGAAGGGGCGATAATCTACCTTATGGCAACTATGCCGCCCCGGCACTGCATCAAATGACAGATCCGGCCCCCACGATTGTTCCTTGGTGGGTGGCTGCGTTTCCGAGAGAATGATCGCGATGGCCAACCACATAGTCGGACCATCTGCCTTTGTGCGGTTTACCGGCACGACCAGCTCTCCGCAGCGAGCGTTGGCCAGCAGTGGCACCGGTTACGGAGTCTTCGCGCAGGACCCCTCGACAAACTGCGCCGGCGGATGGTCCACGGTGGTCGGCGGCGAGCTGGAAGGCGAAACTCGAACATGCCCCGCTGGCGAGAACCACAGCAAAAGCCAGGACTGTGAACTGATTCAAATTTCGCATTGCGCCACCGGCTTCCCCGGGTTAGATCGGCTATTTACTGCAGGTGCCGGTAGAGCCGGCCGTGGTTGCTGAACCAGGCGACATTCCCATCGGACCCCCGAACGAAGTTGGATCGGGTGCCGGTGGGTTTGAGGTCGGGGCCAAGGTCGAGCCCATAGTCGGTCTTGTAAAGCGCAAGACCGAGATTCGGGACTGTCTGCTCATCCGGCAGGTAGGTGCCATCC
>NZ_JBFUHV010000343.1:0-3848 GCF_056402215.1 Rhodococcus sp. P4_B6
GGCGGACCCACGAATGGGTGGAGCGACCCGACGGTGAGCAGGTCCTGAAGACGACGATCACCGAGTACGACCGCCGCGGTTGGGGTGAGGGCGGCGCGGATCTGGACTGGTACTGCTCCGGCTCGCCGGATGCGCATGTCGGCGCCAAGGCGGTGTGGGAGTCGTATGCGCCCGAGCTCACCGAGTTGCTCGGTGAGGCCGCGTATCGGGAACTGGCGCGACTGTGCAAGCGACGCGAAGGACTCGGCCTGATCGCCGTGCACCCGGCGACCGCGGTCGCCGCGAAGAATTCCCGGTAACGGAGCGGCGAACCCTGAGGACGGCGACCCCGGTCACCCCGTTGTGTGCATCTACCACAGGGTCGACGTACCAGTCGATTCCGGGTAATGAGCTCCCAGGCTCCGGCTTGAGTGGCCTCATTTTCGGCCGGGCAGGCGGAGGACCTCTGAGACGTCGAGCTCGGTGATCACTGAGATGGACGGTTCGACACATGGTCGCGGGACCTTTGCTGACCTGGGACGATGGTTAGGGGTCGGTGCGCCGTCGGTGCTGCCGTGTACCGCGGCTGGGCAGGTGAACGTCTCCTCCACGTACCTATTCGAAAGATTCGAAAGGTGTTACGATTCTTTCGAACGGAAGGAGTTCGTGATGGGTGCGCAGGCGTTGGATCAGCACACGTATCTGCCGCAGGCGGCGGGTGTGGGGTTGGCGGAGGTCGTTGGCTTCCTCGATGCGCACGAGCGGCGCCGTGGCGACCGGGTGGAGCCGCGGTATCTCCTGGTGGGTGCCGGTGAGCACGATCAGGTGGAGTTGCCGGCAGAGGTGCATGCCGCGCTCAAGCAGGTTGTGGCCGCCTTGCAGGCCGGACGTGCGGTGACGGTGGCACCCCAGGCGACGATGTTGACGACGCAGCAGGCCGCGGATCTGCTGGGGGTGAGCCGACCGACGGTGCGCCGATGGATCGACGTGGGGGAGTTGCCGGCGGAGAAGGTCGGCACTCGACATCGGCTGTTGTTGCGCGATGTACTCGAGTACCAGCAGCAGCGTCGTGCCCGCCAATACGAGGCACTCGCGCAGACCGCTGTCGAGATCGACGACGAGGACGATCCAGCGGCGGTCGCGGAGCAGCTGAAGGCCGCGCGGAAGGCGGTCGCGGAGCGCCGACGCTCCCGCAGCGCGGGCCGGTCAGCCGCGGCGGGTGGTCGATAGGCAGCCGGGGTGTTCGCAGCAGTTCTCGATACGTGTGTTCTCTGGCCGAGCCTGCAGCGGGATTTCCTGCTGTCGATGGCCGTTGAGGGCTTGTACCGGCCGTTGTGGTCGGAGGTAATCCTCGACGAACTCGAATTCCACGAGGCCGCGAAACTGGAACGACGCGGGCACAGTGCGGCGGCAGCCCAAGCCGCTGGTGCGCGGCTGGTGGGAACGATGCGCGAGCACTTCGACGACGCCCTGGTGACCGGCTGGGAGCCACTCGAGGGTGCGTTTTCGCTGCCCGATCCCGACGATGAGCATGTCGTTGCGGCCGCCGTGGTCGGCGGGGCCGGGGTGATCGTCACGCTGAATCGGAAGGACTTTCCTCGTGAACGAGTTCCGGGGAACATCCGGGTGATCTCGCCGGCGGAGTTCGCAGGCGACACGGTGTCGGTGTCCCCGGCCGCGGCGGCGCGCGCGGTGGATATGCTCGCGGCCCGCCTGGCGCGGCCACCGATGACCGCCGATGAGGTCCTCGATCAGTTGGTGACCCGGTACGGGATGGACGATGCCGTTGCACTGCTGCGCGATCGCGAATGATGTCTCGCGCCGGACTTGCACGAGATTAATCGTATTGTGGCGTGGTGACTTCTGGTTCGTAGTCCGTCCTTCCGCGCCCCCGCATCCGTTCGACGTTTCCGTGGCACCGGTATCTGTGGCTGGCCTGGGCGCCGCGGGGTCTATTCCCGTGCGGTCGGGCAGCCTGGTCACACCCGCGTCCCGCCGTCTTGACGGCGGAGTAGGTGGTGATGGTCAGCAGCACTGTGGAGGCGAGGTCGAAGGGGAACACCGACGCTCCGGTGACGGGGCGGTAGACCGTGAAGTGGTGCCGGAATTCCGCCGGTTCCATGGCACGCCAGGTCGGGACGAAAAGCCGCTGCCGGTAGTTGAGCCACTTGGGGTCGATCGCAGCGCCACAGGAGATTTCGAGTCCTGGCCGCATCCGACTGGGTCGCACACCAGCTTCGCCCTGCACTCGCCGCCGCTGGCGACGAACTGCCGTTCGCGGTGGCGATGGCACTGGCCATCGGTACGAAATCACCACCCGCGTCGTACAACTCGCGGAGCACCACGCCCGTGTCCGCGGGCCCGTCGAGGAAGACCTGAGCGTGCTGCACTAGCCGCGGACCGGTCCGGGCCGGGCCGGGCCGAGAACCCCAGGAGTGACCTCGAACACCGAGAACAACTCGTATCGGACGGTGGCATCGAGGGCCAGGCACAGCCGGTCGCGTCCTCCTCGCCATGAACCGGTCACCCGTGCTGGCGGGCGGTGACGAACTGGGAGATGCCGCGCAGCTGCTGGTCGACGTCGAGCAGTCCAGCGGCGGCGAGGAAGGCCGGGACGGTGGTGCGGTCGAAGACCCGTACCCCACACAGCGTTGCGCCCAGCTCGAGTCCCTTCCGCACGAGGAAGGATTCGCGACCGTAGCTGGTCATCACCGCGATCCGCCCACCTGGCGCCAACACCCGCACCATCTCGCGGAGCACGGCACACGGCTCCGCCACGAGGTACAGTGCCGCGAAACAGCACACGGCGTCGAATGTCCGGTCGTCGAAGGGAAGCTCGAGCGCGTCGGCGTGAAGGTAGACCGCGCGCGGGCGGGGGTTGTCGTGGACTGCGCGTTCGAGCATTGGCAGTGAGGTGTCCAATCCGACGACGAATCCGTCGCCGGCGAGCCTGTCGGCGAAGAAACCGGTGAAGTTTCCCGGACCGCACGCCACGTCGAGCACTCGTTGCTCGCCGTCGAGATGCAGGGCCGCGGCGGCCCTTGCGCGCTCGTCAACCACGGAGAGTCCGTGCAGGCTCAGCGCCGCGACGACGATCGGCCGCCACAGCCGCTCGTAGACGGCGGCAACCCGGTTGTTGGTCATCGCACGCTGCGCGAGAGCGCGCCGGGCCGGTGGACCCGATTCGAGCAGGTCGATATAGCCGGTGTCCGAGTAGCTCGACGAGCGCAGCGCGTCCTCGCGGATCAGCCCGCGGACCAGCGCCGTCGACCACATCCCGTCGTACTCCGGGGCCGCCCCGGATTGTTGAGCGGTCATAACCTATTTCACGAAACCGGACCCCCGAGGGTTCACGCGGACCCCCGAGGGTTCACGGATATTCCGGGTAGCCTTGTCCAACGTGCAGGAACCGTCCGACTGCGCGCGATCGACGCCGTCGTCGATGAGCAGAACCATCGCGTCGAGTTCACTGCAGCCATGATCACGAGACCGGAGATGTCGAGCGTGCCCGCGAGCGCCTCATCCACCGTGCGCGGCGCGGGCAGGTAGCTGCGCATTCCCATCGGGTGGAACCTGGATCGGCGATGACCTCGTCACCCGACGGTCAAGTCGCCGTGCATGTTCGAGTGATATGTGCAATGGAACGGGTAGGTACCGGGTGCCGGTGGCACCGTCAATGTCGCGGTTTCGCCGTCTGAGGTTCCCCCCGAACGGTGGACAAGGGGGTTGCGTGCCTCAGGCGACTCCCACCTGAAGCAACTTCTCGTAGCTGTCGGGACTGTGCATCCCCACCGTAGAGTTCCGTCGAACAGTGTTGTAGAAGACAATCCAGTTGTCAACGCCAGCAACGAGATCAGCCTTCGTTGCAT